>JAFMAW010000025.1 GCA_029784795.1 Nitrososphaerota archaeon
GCCAGGCGAGGGCGCCGCGGACGCGCCGAGCGTGTGGACCGGCGCTGCGGGCCGCCCCGAGGACCCGCGCGCGAAGGCCTTCGAGCGGGCGTACATGGAGTCCCACCCCGCAGGGCCTCTCCCGGCGGCCGAAGGGGAGAAGGAGCAGGACCCGTAGCTGGCGGCTACGCGGCCATGAACCGATATAATCTGCCGCGCAGGGAAGCGGGCGTGCCGGGGGCTGGGCTGCGCAGGGTCCTTTCGGTCTCCCTGGTGCTGTCGCTGCTCGCCCTCCAGGCCGCGGCGGGGGCGCTCCCCGTCGGCGCGACCGGGGGAGGGACTTCCACGCCGATCAAGCACGTGGTGACCGTGATGATGGAGAACCACAGCTTCGACAACATATTCGGGCTCTACCCGACCATGAACAGCTCCGACCCGGGCCCCCTGGCCTCTTCCCTGCAGGCCCCCGAGGACGTCCTGGGCGCGCCCCCGGCCATGGCCAGGGCCCTGTCCCAGGTCCCCAACGGGACCTACTCCACGGTGGACCCCAACGAGGGGGTGTACCGGCAGGACTTCAACGGCGGGAAGATGAACGGCTTCGCCGCCTACGGGAGCCAGTCGATGACGTACTTCGGCCCGGCCCAGCTGGCGGTGGAGTGGGACTGGGCGGAGGAGTACGCCGTGGCCGGGAGCTACTTCTCGAGCTGCCTCTGCAAGACGGACCCGAACCGCCTCTACTCCCTGGCGGGGTACGGGGCCGGTCTGACCGGGGACAGCGGCCCTCCGCCATACATCCCCGCCAGCCAGTCCATCTTCGCCGAGCTGGCCAGCCACGGGGTGAGCTGGGGATACTACGTGCTCAACCCCTCGGCGGGGGACTTCCCGCTCGGCTACTTCAGCGGCTTCGGGGCCTATTCCTCGCAGGTCCGCTCCTGGTCTGCCTTCGACGCGGCCCTGGCCGGGGGGACCCTCCCCTCGGTGTCCTGGGTGATGCCCGTGGGAGGGGGGGCCGGGTCCGGGGTCTACGACCAGCACCCCTCGGGGAACGTCACGGCCGGGGAGGGGTGGCTCCTGGGGGTGGTCGACCGGGTGATGGCGAGCCCCTACTGGAACTCCACCGCGATCTTCGTCACCTACGACGAGGGGGGCGGGTACTACGACCAGGTCCCGCCGCCGGTGGTCGACGGGGTCCAGCTGGGCTTCCGTGTCCCCATGTTCGTCATCTCCCCCTACGCCAAGGAGAACTACGTCTCTGACACGGTGATGAACCACGCGTCCCTCCTGGCCTTCGTGGACTACAACTGGCGCCTCCCGGCCCTGAACCCGTTCGTCGCCGCCTCGGGGCTCCCGCTGGACATGTTCGACTTCAACCAGAGCTACCCCGGGGGCGGGGTCCTCAGGGCGCCGGTGGTCCTGCAGAACGGCAGCTCCTACCCGGCCCCCCTCCAGATACCCCTGGCCGCCCTCCCCTACCAGCGCGAGGGGTCCTACGGCGGGACGCTCGCGTCCCTGGGGGCGCCGGACTACGTCGGCTCCAACTCGACAGTGACGCCTTTCTACGAGACCCTGCTCTTCGCGGGGGCGGCGCTGGCGGCCGCCGCCCTTGTCCTGGCCCTGGGCTACCTCCGCGCGTTCAGGGGGCGCAGGGGTCCGGCCCGTGGAGCACCTTCAGGGACCCCCCCTCCCCGGAGAGCCCGAGGGCGGGGAACGCGTCTTATCCCGGCGGCCCGCGGGCGCGCCCATCTTGGAACTCTGCAACAAGGGCCACTTCGACAAGGAGGGCAAGTGGCATAAGTGCGGCCTACCGGTTGAGCACCTGGACCGCAGGCTGGTCCACGTCCACACCTGCGGCCTCCCGTCCATGAAGCTCCCAATGGACGTCAACGGGGCCTGCAGGTACGGGTGGATCGACCCGGAGGAGCTCGCCAGGGTGGCCCGCGGGCCCGACACGGCGCCCCCGGGGGCGGAGGGCGGACAGGAGCCCCGCGCAGCCGAAGGCCGCGACAAGGGAGACGACGAGTGGCCGGAAGACGGACCGCAGGAATACTGACCCTGGGCCCCTGCGAGGGCGGCTGTGCTACTGGCCCCCGGACGGCGCGTCCGAAGAAGGCGGGACGAGGTTCAGCATGTACCTGTTGATGCAGTCGATGTCGTTGTCCATCCGCTCCAGGGCCATCCTCCTGAACCGAGCGAAGATGTCTTTGAGCGACTCCTCGTCGAGGCCGTTCACCAGGGTGGCGTTCCCCAGGAACGAGATCCAGCCGGCGTTGGTCTGCCGCATGAAGTTGAGGCACTCGGTCACCTTGCTGACCGTGTCGAGCCTGTCCTTGGGCTCGTAGGCCTCGATCTGTGCGCGCAGCTGCGCGACGGAGTCACGTATCTGGACGATGTTCCTGTTCCAGTCGCTCACAGCGGCGTCCGAAGCGTCTTTCGTACTAAAAGATTGCTGACCGCAGGTTCTGTTGACTCTGCACGGCAAGGTTAGCGTTGCCCCTTCTCATCAGACCTCTTGACATAGCTCAGAATTGAGGGGCGCTTCTCTTGTTCTTTCAGGATGTCAGCTCGAAGTTTCTTTATCGCTTCCTGAATGTCTCTCTCTCGGTCTCCTTTGAGTCCGGCCTCAATCCACATTCTGTCTAGGTCTCGTTCAAGACTCGGGATTTTCTTCCGAGTCGAAAGAATCTTCAACTCTGGCTTATCGAGAATTCTTGTAGCGAACCCTATTCTTTCAGCCTCTTGGGTAATGCGAGCCACCTCTGCGTTCCTTTGGTTGTCGTCCAGATAGAAGAGTTGGAACTTGAGAAATAAAGAAAGCTTCGAGTTTGGCACTATCAGCCCTTGAGGCGTCGTATGTGAACAGGAGAGCAACGCTTTCAGCTTCCTGACGGTATGGCTCTGTGGAAAGAAGTCAAAAGCCGTCGCGCTGGAAGGAACCGGACTGCTCAACGCCCTCATCAGTCTGTCATCATGATGCGACATCCTCGCCCGTTGCGGTTGTCCTTCGGGCGGCTGTCCGAGTTTGAGGCTGCTGTCATAAAGCTGAGGGAGCCATTAGTATTATGGGTTCATTGCTATTGGAGATTGCGTTGTATGCTTCGATCGAACTACGACTCGGGACAGCCAGGACGACTTCAAGAAGAGGATCTTGGCTTGACTTCAGATAGTCCTTTTTGACATACCCCAAGTTCGACTCTACAACCCCCCTCTTTTCTTTCAGTTCCCGCACTAGTTCGGCGGAGTTCGTGATAGAGGTCTTTACCTCGCCAAAGATTGCGATGGGTCTCTTCGCGTCCGCTTTGTAGACTAGAAAGTCGAAGTTTCGGACGCCCAACTCTAGGAGTGGGTCTGCCCTCAGGAAGTTGTAGCCGAGTTTTGTCGGCATGAACGCCGTCTCGATAAAGGGATGGACGCACAGATTCACAAGATCATCGTGCTCGTCCTGCCTCTCAATTGCAAGCGTGTATCGTTCTACGTTCCCTTTCCTGCCCTTCCGGTACTCGCTCCTAACCCGCCGTTCCTCATTTTTCTCGTCCTTGAGGTAGCGTTTCCTGAGATCTTCGTGGATGACGGTTCTTAGAAAGCCGTCATCGCTTAGAGCCATTTCCCATCAACTGGAAGGTGGCTGTCGGATCAACCTCGTTGAGGACAGCTTTGTAGAAGTCTAGGAAGCTCTCAAATGTCACGTGAACTCTAGGAACGAGGAACATAGCCCGGGCGTCTGCACTTATGCCGAACAAGGAGTCTTTGTCTTTGTCCTTGGCAGTCGCCACCCAGCTGAACGAGCCCTCTCTCTCGTGCGAGTTGACAAACTCGAAACGCGAGCTGTAGTTGTCCCTTATTCTTTCCACGCTGTCCTTGCCTAGTTCAGCTTCGCCGAGGAGGATTTGCCCCGAAACGAGCATCGGAACCGCGATAGTTCCTTGTTGAGCCTTCGTCCGCTCAATCTGGAATCTCACCTGTTGCGAGTCAGATGTCATCCTCGTCTCTTCTTCTTCGACAAAGGAAAGCGCCTCATCTACGGCTTCGAACATCTCCGAGTTGATGCGAGTTATCACCATCATTCCATCATCAGTCATTTGAATGATGCCCTTGCGAAGTCGCATCGTCGTAGAGTATGGTCTTACGCCATAGAGTTCCTTTAGTTCCTTGAGGGTCTCGAAAGAATCCGATGCAGTCCAATGAACTTGACGATTCATACGAGGTCTGATTCTCGCGGGAAGAGTTTCATCCCCATATCTCCTTGCCCTGAACTCTTCGACCACTGGGTCGAACACATCTACAAAATGTGCTACCATATCCTCGAACGTCTTCGGCCTTATCCACATCTGCCCGAATCCAGGTGTAACGTTGACCACTTTTCTGAGAGTGCGCTCATACTCCCAACTTGTCGAGGCAGAATAGAAGAGAAGAAGCCTCGGCGTGTAGCTTGTGACGTAGAAGTCCACGGTTGTCTTCTGACCTATGCGCCTCAGATTGGGAAGTGGGACAGATATCTGCCACACATCTCCAAGCTTCCTTTCGAGGTATGGCTCTAGTTTCTCCTTCCACCCATCTTCATATGTTCGAATGCCATGAACCTTAATCCACTTCCTTTTCTTGGAGTGAGGAAAGAGCTTCGGGGCGACTTCCACGAGCTTCTGCTGAAAGGTCTCGCGCGAGTAATGCCCATCGGGGACTAAGAAGTCTTGTGCTCTAGGCATTCCCTACGCACTAACCTTCACGCATTCGCGGGATAAACATGGCGGGAGCATTACTTAACCTCTGAGGTTCTTCTTGATTCTTTGTTCCGACTCTTGAGACGCTTCCCCTTTCTCATCTAGAATGCCCACGAGCTCGCAGAGGGGACTGAGGCAGTGACGGACCAGACGAGGAAGGCCAGGCTCGGCAGAGCAGGCTTGCAGGGGGGTCGGGGCGCGGCTCCCCTCCCGCTATGACTCGACCTGCCTTCTCCCCAGCTTCGACGGCCACCAGTTGTACCTGGCCGCCATGGCCATGAGCGCCGGGACGAAGAAGAGGATCACAACCGTCACGTCGATGACCACGGCCGCGGAGACTGCCAGGCTTATCTCCTGCAGCATCCCTATCCCCGTCAGCAGCAGCGAGCCGAAGACGCTGGACAGCACCAGCCCCAGGCCGACTATGGTCACCCACACCTTGGTGGTCGCCGCCTTGATGGCCTCGGCGTCCGACTTGCCGCTGAGCGCCTCCTCCCTGATCCTCGTGACGTAGAATATGTCGTAGTCTATCCCCACTCCCAGCATCGTCACAAGCACGAACAGCGGGGCGAAGTTGAAGACCGGCATGGACAGGAGGTGATAGAAGGTCACCGAGAGCAGGGCCAGGGCGAAGGCCACGCTGCAGAGTATGGTGAACACCAGCCTGAGGGGGGTGAAGACCGACCTGAGCTGCAGGAAAAGTATCACGTACACGGCGGCCGCGAGTATGACGAGCACCTGGGGGATGAGCGCGCTCATGAACTGCTCGCTGTCGTAGGTCCCCTGGGTCTCCCCGCCATAGTAGACCCTGGTCCCGGGGGCCAGGGGGAGGGAGTTCACCCCGGCCTCCACCCCCTGCAGGGAGCTGACGGCCTGTGCGCTCTCGGACGACCCGGTGAAGCCCACCAGCACGAGGGCCGTGCTGTTGTCCTTCCCGACCTGGGCCATCATCCCGGTGAGGTACTGGGCCTTCAGCGGAGCCGACATCCCCTGCACGGAAGAGTAGTTGAACGCAGACCCGTAGGGCCTGGTGGCGCTGGTGACGGTGTCCACCCCTGGGGACCCTGCGGCGGCCGCGGAGACCTGTTCTATCTCGTTGAGCATGGCCTGGTTGAACTGGTTGTGGCCGTTCACTATGGGGGCCGGCGTCTGGACGAGTATCGTCGACGGGGAGATGGTCCCGCTCCCGAAGCTGTCCGTGATCACCGTGAGCCCCTGGTTGCTCTGGAAGTTGGGGACGAGCCTGAGGAAGTCAAGGCTGGTGGGGGTGTTGGCCGTGGCGTAGACCGCGCCCAGTGCCACCAGGGCTATCAGGGCCGCGACGGCCACCTTGTGCCTCATCGTCTTCTCCGACACCCTCTCGAGGCGGCTCGGCCTGCGGGGCCGGACCCCTCCCCTCAGCCCCGGCCAGAACAGCCGGTCCCCGATGGTCAGCTCGAGCGAAGGGAGCAGGGTGAGGGACGCCAGGAGGAGGATCGACACCCCGATGGCTATGGCCACCCCGACGTCGCTGAATATCGGGACGTTGGCCGCAGCCATCACCACGTATGCCACTACCACGGTCGTCCCCGCGGTCAGGACCCCCTCCCCCGCCCACCTCACCGAGGTGGCGACGCTCTCCTCCTTGCTCCTGCCGTTGGTCCTCTCCTCCCTGGTCCGCCTGAGCTGGAGGACGGAGTAGTCCACCGCCAGGCCCAGCATAAGCAGTGTGGTCAGCGTGGGGGTGAGGAAGCTGATCTGGCCGTGCCCTATCTTCACTATGCCGAGGTAGATGCTCGCGTAGGCTATGGAGATGGACAGCCCGCCTATCAGGAGGGGGACCAGGGCGGCCAGGGGGGACATGAAGAGCAGCCCCACTATGACGATCGAGACTATCACCCCGGCGACCACGGTCACCCCCAGCGAGGGGGAGAAGACGTCCTGGACGTCGTGGGCCAGCACCGCCCCACCGGTGACGTAGGTGGTCGCCAGGGACGACATGTTGGAGCTCGCGACCAGGGCCTGGAACCCGGCGATCGCCTTGGCCCCCGGGTGCGAAGAGAAGTCGAACACCGCTATCATCGTCTGGTTGTCCTGGCTGACGAAGCTCTGGGTGAGCGACCTTGAGAGGGCCAGGGGGTAGCTGGCGTGGCTCTCACTTTCCACGAGGGACGACAGTGCCGCCCTGACCTGGCTCGCGGCGGTGTCGTTGCGAAGCCCTGCGAGGAGGGAAGCGAGGGAGGCGCGGTCGACGGCGAACAGGGGGGAGCCCGCGAGGGACTTCGCCGTGGCGTTCGCCACGAACCCGCTCGCCAGCGTCCACGCCGCACCGGCGCTGGGCTTAGGCCCGAGGGCGTAGGCGGACCTGACCAGCTGCGCCACCGGGACGCCCGGGGTCGCCCCCGCAGAGGACGAAGCGTTCGCCACCAGGCCGACGGTCAGGTCAGCCAGGGACGAGCTGGTCGGGGTCTGGCCCAGGGCGTAGGCGCTCCGCGCCAGGTAGAGGGGGGTCACCTTCAGGGGGGCCGTCAGGTTCCCCGGTATCTGCGCCGCGACGGTGCCTATCGCCAGCCCTGACACCGCGCTCGTCTGGTACCAGTCGGTCGTGTTCAGCCCCGTCGCCACGCTCAGCATCAGCTCTCGGGCGGCGCTGCCCAGAGCAGGGGACTGCGCGAACTGCGCCGCGGAAGCGTTGACTGCCAGCCCCTCCCGCTGCAGGGGGGACAGCGCGGGCTGGGATGTGAAGCTGGAGTTCCAGGCGGAGTAGAAGGCCTGGTAGTACCCGAGGCCCTCGGCGCCCTGGGCCCCCTCGGAGGCGAGCCTGGTGTAGACGGTCTGGTTGGCCGCCGCGTCGGCCTGCGCGGGGGTGCTCCCGTTCTGGACCAGGGACCCCCACAGCTGGACGAAGCCGGCCGGGATCCCGTAGACGAGCTGCGAGGTCTGGTTGATCCCCTGGCTGAGCTGGTAGACGTTGGAGTTCAGCGTCGAGAGGCTCGCCCGCAGGGCGTAGAGAGAAGCGCTGATGGCCGTCACGTTGGATGCCAGGGACGCGACCCCCGGGAGGAGGGCGGGGACCGTTGAGTTGAGCAGGGCGTACTCCGTCGAGTAGACGCTGGACATCCCGGTGTAGTTCTTCTCGGCGGGGTCGGAGGCCACGCTCTGGTTCAGGGCCTGGAGCGCGCCCCTGACCTGGTCCGAGTAGACCGTCCCCCCTGACGGCTGGATCACCAGGACGATGCTGTCCTGGCCGGTGCTGTTGGCCGACGGGAACTGGGCGCTGAGTATCCTCTGGGCGACCTGGGACTCGGAGCTCTTCTGCCCCAGGCTGACGTTGGTGATGTTGTACGAGACCGAGGAGAAGAACGACGGGATGACGGCCACGGAAAGCAGCACCGCGACCGCCCACGCGGTGATTATCCAGCGGCGGCGCCTCCTGATGAACGAGTTGAACGAGCCGTAGCGGGAGCCTGTCAACCTTGCCCTCACTCCTGCCGCCCGCGAGACGCACGCTCGCTGGCGTCCGGGGGGGCGGGCTCTGCGCGGCGCGGGTGAAAGCAGGGCATGCCTGTTTGGGGGCGCCGACCCGGTCGGATTATTTACTTATCGTCAGGGGCCCGAGCCTCAGCTGAAGGAGACGCCGGACCGCATGTACGACCTCACGGCGAGGGTCAGGAGCGCGAGCATCACCGCGGTGACCCCCAGCAGCTGGTACAGGTCCCCTGTGGTCACCCTCCCCATGTACCCGTCCCGCACTATGTTGGCAAGGTAGGTGAGCGGGTTGACCAGGAAGAGGGCCCTGAGGGGGGCGGGGATCGCCGGGCTGATGGAGTAGAAGACTGTGGACGCGAAGTTGACTACGAATATTATCAGCACCTGGATGCTGTTGTAGGCGTTGTTGGACTTCACCAGGGCGGAGATGTAGAGCATAAGGGACCCGAAGAGTATCGACCCCACCAGGATCGCCCCGACTATCATCAGGGCCCCGGCGGCCGTGACGGCGAGGCTCCCGGTCAGCAGGTAGGCTGCCACCATCATCACCGCCGCCCCGGCGAACCCGAAGACCACCGACGTCAGCATTATCCCGAGGAGGTACTGCAGCCTGGAGAATGGCCCCACCAGAAGCTGGGCCAGCATCCCCCACCTCCTGTCCGCCCAGAGCATGCTCCCCCCGGCTATCCCGGCCATCACCGTCTGGAAGGAGACGATCCCCGGGGCGAGGAAGTCGAGGTAGGAGTGGGACGCCCCGGCCGCCAGCGACTGGAACCCGTACCCGAAGAAGACCAGGTAGAGCGCCGGGAGCCCCACCAGGATGATCAGGGTCCCGTAGTCCGTGTTGACCACCACGTTGCGGTAGACCAGCCTGAGGATGTCCGGGGCCCTCACCTGCCGTCCCCCTCCTTGGACACCGACTCCAGGAACACGTCCTCCAGGGTGTCCTTCCTCACGTTCAGCCACTCTATCTGCGTCCCTGTGTCCCTGGCCGCCTGCAGGAGGATGGCCAGGGCCTCCTTCGGGTTGTCCGTCAGGACCAGGGCCGAGCCCTCCCCCTGCCTGACCGTCCCCTTCCCCCCGAGGGCCGCCTCCAGCGTCTGGTAGAACGCCCCGGCGCCCGACCCGTCCACGGTCACCTCGATTGTCTTCTTCCCTATGTAGCGCCTCTTCAGGCTGTCGACGGCGTCCATCACCAGTATCTTCCCTGAGTCTATCACCGCGACCCTGTCGCAGAGGTAGTCCGCCTCCTCCAGGTTGTGGGTGGTGAAGACAACGGTCAGCCCCTTCTTCACGTCCTCCCTGACGAAGTCGAGGAGCTCCCTGCGCATGATGACGTCAAGCCCCACCGTGGGCTCGTCCAGGAACAGGACGTCCACGTCGTGCATCATCTCCCTGGCCACCTGGACCCGCCTCTTCTGCCCCCCGGACAGGTCGAAGGCCCGCTTCTTCCTGACGTCCTCCAGCCCGAACTTCTTGATCAGCTCCTCCCTGCGGCGGACCCTCTCTGGCTTCGGGACCCTCCACAGCATCCCGTAGAGGTCGAAGTTCCCCTGCACCGTGGTGAAGTCGAAGGACTCGTCCTGCTGGACCACCCCTATCCTCCTCCGTATCGCCCTCCCCTCCCTGGCCGGGTCCATCCCGAGGACGCTCACCCTCCCTTCGGTCGGCCTGATGAGGGTGGTCAGTATCTTGATCAGCGTCGACTTGCCGGCCCCGTTCTTCCCCAGCAGCCCGAACACCTCCCCCTTCTTCACGTCGAAGTCGACCCCCTTGAGGGCGTAGTTCTTGCCGTCGTAGGAGTGCTTCAGCCCTTCCACGCTGATGACTGCGCCCGGGTCCTGGTCCAAGGTCTGCGGGCCCGAGCCCGCGTGCCGTTGATAAATAGTCAGGTCACGTCACGTAATCACCCGGGGTGAGGTCCCCGGGTGGGCGCGCCTAGCCCTCCTTCTTCCCGTAGGACTGGGCCATCTCGCTCAGCTCGAGCATGGCCGAGGGGAGCTCCTCGTAGGGGGTCCTGACCAGCATCGCGGCCTCGCACCCCATCCCGGCGAACTTCTCTATGCGCCCCTCTATCTCGGGGAAG
>JAFMAW010000026.1 GCA_029784795.1 Nitrososphaerota archaeon
TCTTCCTTTGCTGACGTAGGAAGACGAGAGACGGGGCGGGAAGGCGCAATCACAGCAGGTATCAGGATGAGGAGACCGAAGAGCGATATGAGGTAGTAGCCAACGCCTGCGCCCAGCACAATCAGGAAGGCGCCGAAGATGACTAGGTTCTTGTTCAAGCTAGCCTAATGAGACGGCTGCGAGTATTAAGGATTGGTGGGCCGGGGCGGAGTTGAACCGCCGACCTTGGCGCGTCTGCTGTTTCGCCGTCTTCTGCTAGCAAGTGTCAGAGCCTGACGGGCATGACCTGACGTCCTAACCATGCTAGACGACCGGCCCGTGTGGTGCCCGCCTTCGAACCCGCCTTTTATCTTAGCATACCCCCACGCCCCGAAGGGGGTGGCGCCGTTCGCCGATTGACGAGATGGGAACCGCAACCGTTCTATCGATTAAATAGCCAAGCGGACAGGCGGAGCAGACGGATGACAGACAACTCCGAGCTCCAGGGCTTCTACAAGCTCTCCATGGAAGAGAGGAGGGAGCTGCTAAGGAAGTCGACGGGCCTCACTGTGGAGGAGATTGGCATAGTTGCGGGCACCGGGTCTCTTCCTCCTGATACCGCGGACCACATGATTGAGAACGTGGTGGGAGGATATACGTATCCCCTCGGGATAGCGACCAATTTTCTCATCAATGGGAAGGACTACCTCGTTCCTATGGCGCTGGAGGAGCCTTCGGTCGTGGCCGCGGCGAGCAACGCCGCCAAGATGGCCAGGGTGAAGGGCGGGTTCAAGGTCACAAACTCGGGACCGGTCATGATCGGTCAGATACAGACGGTCAACGTCCCGAAGCCAGAGGAGGCGAAGGCAAGGCTGCTCTCCAAGAAGGCTGACATCCTGAAGAAGGCTAACGAACAGGACCCGATGCTCGTCTCCCTGGGCGGGGGCGCCAAGGACCTCAGCGTCAAGGTGCTCGCCAGCATAAAGGGACCCATGGTCATCGCCGAGCTCATCGTGAACACCGGGGACGCCATGGGAGCCAACGCGGTCAACACCATGGCCGAGGCTGTTGCCCCCATGGTCGAAGAGATCACAGGGGGGAGGGTTTTCCTCAGGATCATCTCCAACTTGGCCGACAGGAGGCTGGTCAGGGCCACGGCTGTCTTCGACAAGGAGGCGATCGGGGGGGAAGAAGTGGTCGACGGGGTGGTCTTCGCCTACGCCTTCGCCGACGCAGACCCCTACAGGTGCGCCACCCACAACAAGGGGGTCATGAACGGGGTCGTAGCTGTTGGGATAGCCTGCGGTCAGGACATCAGGGCGCTGGAGGCCGGGGCGCACAGTTACGCCGCAAGGAGCGGGAAGTACAAGCCCCTTACGACCTGGGAGGAGAACTCCGATGGGGACCTGGTCGGTACGCTGGAGATGCCTATGGCCGTGGGCCTGGTTGGAGGCGCGGCGAGGACGCACCCGACCGCGAGGGCCGACATCAAGATACTGGGCGTGAAGACTGCGACGGAACTGGGGGAGGTTATCGGGGCGGTTGGGCTGGCCCAGAACTTCGCCGCCCTCAGGGCCCTGGCGAGCGAAGGGATTCAGAGGGGGCACATGAAGTTGCATTCGCGAAACGTGGCAATCTCGGCAGGGGCCACTGGAGACCTCATAGACCTGGTCGCACAGAAGATGATTGAAGAGAGGAAGATCAGGTTCGACAGGGCGAAGGATCTTGTGGCAGAGCTTTCGAAGGATAAGAAGGCCTGATTACGCGCCGGCGTTGAAAGTCCTATAAGCCGACCGGAAGGGTCGCGACCGAATTTGCCTGCGGAGAGCAGACGGCTGGATGCGGTGCTACCGAGGAGCCGCTACCTGCTTGCGGTCGCGCTTGTCGTCCTCGTCGTGGGCTCCCTTGAAGCTGCGGGCGCCATCGACCTCCCCTTTGGGGCGTGGTTCTCCTTCCTTACCGGCTCCGTCCTGTCCCAGTCCACCCTTACGAGCTTCATGACCAAGTACGGCTATGCCAGCATCTTTGGGCTGATGGCGCTTGAGAGCGCGTCTCTCCCGGTCCCAAGTGAAGTCGTTCTTCCTATTGCCGGATTCTTCGTGCATACAGGCGTCCTGAACTTCTGGTTGGTCGTGGCAGTGAGCACCGTAGCAAGCCTGGTCGGGGCTCTTGTGGACTACTTCCTCGCAATCTGGCTGGGGAGGCCGTTCGTGGTGGGCCTCCTGCGGCTCTTCAGGCTGCACAGAGACCTGCTCGACAGGGCCGAGGCCTGGTTCGAGCGCTCAGCCCAGTGGACCGTCTTCGCCGCCAGATTCATACCCGGGCTCAGGACAGTCATATCTCTGCCGGCGGGGCTCTTCGAGATGAAACTCATGCGCTTCGTCGTGATGACGGTGGTCGGATGCTTCGCGTGGTCGGTCGTCCTCATATACGCCGGGATGATCGTTAGCTCAGCGCCGAGCAGCGCCTTCGCGACCTCGCCCGCCGTGGTGGACGGACTTTCGGGGATACTCGCCGCCGCGTCGGCCATCTACATCGGCTTCTACGTCTACGCAGGCAACCGGGGGAAGGCTGCGCCTACAGGTCCATCATCGGGACCTTGACCCCTTTCGACTTCGCTGTCCTTATGGCATCTTCGTAGCCTGCGTCCACATGCCTCGCCACCCCTAGGCCGGGGTCGTTGGTGAGAGCCCTTTCGATCCTCGCGTCGGCTTCGGGGGTGCCGTCGCACAGGACAGCCAGACCTGCGTGGATGGAGTACCCGATCCCAACGCCACCGCCGTGATGGACAGAAACCCAGGACGAGCCTGAGACCGCGTTGAGCAGGGCATTGAGGATCGGCCAGTCTGCGATTGCGTCGGAACCGTCCTTCATCCCCTCGGTCTCGCGGTAGGGGGACGCCACGGAGCCCGAGTCCAGGTGGTCTCTCCCGATTATCACCGGCGCTGAGATCTTGCCGTCCTTCACCATGGCGTTGATTATCTTGCCGAACCTCGCCCTCTCGCCGTAGCCCAGCCAGCAGACCCGGGCCGGCAGGCCCTGGAAGCGGACCCTCTCGTGGGCCTTCTGGATCCACCTCACGAGCGACTGGTTTCCGGAGAACTCCTTGACCACGGCCTCGTCGGTGGCGTAGATGTCCTCTGGGTCCCCGGACAGGGCTGCCCATCGGAATGGTCCCCGCCCCTCGCAGAAGAGGGGTCTGATGTACTCTGGGACGAAACCCGGTATCCTGAACGGGCCTTCAACCCCGGCGTCCTTGGCCATCTTCCTGATGTTGTTGCCGTACTCGAATGCTATGGCGCCGTTCTCCTGGAACTTCAGCATGGCCCTTACGTGCTTGGCGATGGACTTCATGGAGCGGTTCAGGTACGCCTGAGGGTCGGACGCCCTCAGCGACTCGGCCTCCTTCATCCCCAGGCCCTCGGGTATGTAGCCCGCGAGCGGGTCGTGGGCGGCCGTCTGGTCGGTGATGATGTCAGGCTTGAAGCCCGACTGGAGTAGTTCCGGGAGGATCTCCGCGGAGTTACCCAGCAGGGCGACTGAGAGTGGTTTCCCCTCGCCGGCGGCGTTTCGGACCAACTCGAGGGCTTCCTTGACGTCTTCTGTCATGACATCGCAGTATTCCTTGTCGAGCCTGCGCTGTATGGCCCTCCTGTCCACTTCCACTATTAGGGCCACCCCGTCGTTCATGGTCACCGCCAGGGGCTGAGCCCCACCCATCTCTCCCAGGCCGGATGTGAGCGTAATCTTGCCCTTGAGCGAGCCGCCGAAGTGCTTGTTGGCGACGGCCGCGAGGGTCTCATAGGTCCCCTGGAGGATCCCCTGAGTTCCAATGTACATCCAACTCCCCGCTGTCATCTGGCCGAACATGGTGAGCCCCCGCTCTTCCAGTTCCCTGAAGTAAGCCCAGTCAGCCCACTTCGGGACCAGCATCGCGTTTGAAATGAGCACGCGCGGGGCAGCTGGAGTGGTCCTGAAGACCCCCACTGGCTTGCCGGACTGAATCAGCAGTGTCTCGTCGTTCTCGAGGGCCTTCAGGGACCGCACGATGGCGTCGAAGGCCTTCCACGACCTGGCGGCCCTACCTGTCCCCCCGTAGACTATCAGGTGCTCCGGGTCCTTGGCTACCTCGGGGTCGAGGTTGTTCATCAGCATCCTGAGGGCGGCTTCCTGGTGCCAGCCCTTGCAGGACAAGGTCGTCCCCCTCGGCGCCCTGACCTCGTGGTCTTGCATGACGCCATGAGCTTCGCATTCGATTTAAGACTTCGGCCTAACCGCGCCGGCAACCCTTATCATGAGTGGAGAGTGCACGCACGAGCGGCAACCGCATGTTTGACCTAGCTTTGATCCACGCGGGTGAACTTGTGACCTGCGCCGGGAGAGGGGGGACGGCAGAGGAGGAGCTGGAGGTCGTGGAGGACGGGGCGCTCTTGGTCGCGAAAGGGAAGGTCGTCTGGACTGGGACGACCAGGCAGCTCCTACAGAAGAACCTGGGCAAGGCCAAGAAGAGCATCGATGCCCAAGGGAGCCTGGTGACTCCGGGCTTCGTTGACCCGCACACCCACCTCGTCTACGCGGGGAGCAGAGAGGACGAGCTTGAGAGGAAGGCCGCAGGGGAGAGCTACATTTCCATCCTTGCCGGAGGGGGCGGGATTCTGCGGACGGTCAGGGAGACCAGGGCATCCAGCGCCGCGGCGCTGGCCAGCGAATCAGTAGGGCGCCTCAGCCAGCTCATGAAGAATGGGGTGACAACGGCGGAGGTGAAGACAGGGTACGGCCTGGACCTTGCGGGAGAAACCAAAATGCTCGCCGCAATCCGGAGGCTCGGGAGGGTGTCTCCTGTGGAGCTGATTCCGACATTCCTGGGGCTCCATGCGAGACCCCCAGAGTTCAGAGATTCGAAGGAGTATGCGGATCACGTGACTCGCGACATCCTGCCTGCCGTGGCCGCAGAGAGGGATCGGCCTACGTTCTCCGATTGCTTCTGCGAAGCGGGCGTGTTTTCAGCGGCGGAGTGCTCAGCGTATCTCAGGGCGTCGAGGAGCCTCGGCTTCAGGCTGAAGATCCATGCGGACGAATTCGCCGAGTCAGGGGGGGCAGGGGTGGCCGCCGAACTCGGATGCGTGTCGGCCGACCACCTGGGGAGGAGCGACATCTCGGGCGCGCGGGCCATGGCAAATCAAGGCGTAACCGCGGTGCTCCTTCCTGGGACTTCGCTCTACTCCTCGATCCCTTACGCTGACGCTCGAGGGATAATCGCTGCGGGGTGCCGGGTGGCCCTGGGGACGGACCTCAGCCCGAACTCTTGGGTGGAGTCTCCGCAGTTCGTGATGAGCCTGGCGTGCACAGGCATGAGGATGACCCCCGCCCAGACGCTCCTTGGGTTCACCAAGCACGCAGCAGCTGCGGTCGCCAGGAGCGACATAGGCGTGCTCGCCGAGGGGTCACAGGCTGACTTTGTGATCCATGGGGTGCCGGGTTACAGGTTCATCCCCTACCGCGTAGGCGGTTCCTACGTCCTGAGCGTGTTCAAGCGCGGTAGGCTGGTGTATGACTCCGGGGAGAGCTAGGGGAGCTTCCCCGTCAGCGCCTCTCCAGCTAGGGCCTCTATCTCTGGACCCTGCGACCTGTCTCCCCGGAGGAGGGGGGAGAGCGACCTGACGAATCCAGATACTTTCTTCGTGTGTTGGGAAAGACCTCCCGCGTCAGAGCCGAGCATGTTCGATGAGCAGATCAGCTCGACCGCCAGAATTCTGGAGACGTTGGTAGCCACCTGTAGCGCCTTCACTCCTGCGTTCACCCCGTGGCTGGCGTGATCTTCGATTCCTCCCGAGACGTTCGAAGGGTATGAAGATTCTGGGTAGATGTTCTTGGCGTTGTCAGCGTTCAGCGCGGTCGCAGTGTATTCCAGCAGCATAAGCCCCGATTCCAGTCCTGGCTTCGCCGCCATGTACTTCTTCCCAGGAGGGGTCTTTGAAAGCATGAAGTGGACCCTCGCGAGCGACATCACGCCCAGATACGAGAGAGCCAAGGAAAGGAGGTCGAGGGACATGGCAACGGGCTGCGCATGGAAGTTCCCCCCGTGGAGGACCTCCCCGTCCTCCAAGAGGACAGGGTTGTCCGAGACCGAGTTCATCTCATTGACCACTACCTTCTCCGCGAAGTCCAGCGCGTCCACCAGCGAGCCGTGAACCTGCGGGGCGCATCGGATCGAATACGGGTCCTGGGGGACCGGCTCTGTCCGCATCCTGCGGCTTCCCTCCAAGAGAGTGCGAAGCTCCCCCGCCACGGCCCTCTGACCAGGGTCGAGCTTGACACGGACCAGCCGCTGGTCGAAGGACTGCGAACACGCGCCGAGCGCCTCCGCGGTCATGGCGAGGGATGAGTTGGCTGCCCTCAGCAGGGTGCGTCCCCTGTCGACAGCCACGCAACCCAGGGCAGTCGTGAACGCGGTCCCGTTGATCAGCGAGAGGCCTTCCTTTGCCTTCAGGGCTATCGGTCTCAGCCCCGACGCCGCGAGAGCCTTGCCCGACTCCGTCAGCCTCCCATGGCGGTAGGCCTTCCCCTCTCCCACCATGGTCAGCGCCATGTGCGCCGAGGGCGCCAGGTCCCCCGAGGCCCCGAGCGAGCCGAACTCGGGCACGAGGGGCGTAACTCCCTTGTTCAGCAGGCCCACTATAAGCTCGGCCACTTCCTTCCTGACTGCGCTGTTCCCGTTGAGGAGGCTGTTAAGGCGGATCAGCATCGCCGCCCTCACCACGCTGACTGGGAGGGGCGAGCCGACGCCGGACGAGTGGCTCCTGATCAAATTGAGCTGCAGCTCCTCGAGGTGCTCGTGGCTCACCACCTTGTCGGCGAGGGAGCCGAAACCGGTGTTGACACCGTAAACCACCTCGCCGCTGGCGAGCTTCCGCTCGAGGAGGGCTCGGAACTTCTCAAGCCTCTTCAGGCTGATCGGGCTCGCCTTCACAGGCGTGCCACCCTCTGCGACCTCCATTGCTGAACGCAACGTGAGGGAGCGCCCATCGACTTCGACTGTCAACATGGTTGCCTTGGTTCAGGTCAATAAATGCCTCACATATCTTTAACTCAAGTGGCCCCCGCCTTGGGCCCGATGAGGATACCCGCCCGCTATCCTGTGCCAAGGTACAGCGACCCCGAAGACGTGCGGTTGACGCAAGTCATCGAGGCTTCGACTGAACCGCGGATGGGCGGGGTGAACATCTTGGGAGCCCCATTTGACGGGGCGGTCCTCGGAAGGAAAGGGGCAGCCGACGGTCCCGCGGCCATACGCGATGCGATGTCTGCATTCTCTAACTATAACGTCGAACTTGGTCTCGGCCTCGAGGGGGCAAAGGTCTTCGACTTGGGGGATCTCACCCTTGACGGCTCTGACACCCTCGCTGCTCATCGACAGATAGAAGCGGAAGCGGCGGACGACATCGACCCGGGCTCGCTGCTGCTGGTCCTTGGCGGGGACAACAGCGTGTCCCTTCCGTGCATCCGCGCTGCCTCCAAGAAGCTGGGGCCGTTGGGCCTTGTTGTCGTCGATTCGCATTTTGATCTCCGCGGAGAGATAGATGGGAAGCCGACGAGCGGGTCGTCCTATGGGCTTGCGGTGGGGGAGCTGAAGAACCTCGACCCCCGGAGAGCGGTGGAGGTCGGCGTACACGGGTTCCTAAACTCGAGGAACTACTACGAGAAGGCGGAAGCGCTGGGCATAACTGTGGTCACCGCGAGAGAGGTCTGGCAAAGGGGGCCCGAGGCTGTAGCACTGGAGGCGTATGAGGTTGCGTCCAGGGAAGCAGAAGCCGTGTACCTCAGCGTCGATCTAGACGCAGTCGACCTCGCGTATGTCTCCGGGGTGAGCGCGCCCAGCGCGGGAGGAATTTCCGCTGATCAGTTGTTCAGGCTTGTGTATGAGATCTCTCGGAACGACAAGGTGAAGTGCGCTGACGTGGTGGAGCTCGCCCCGGCTCTGGACCCAACAGGGCGGTCAGCAAGGGTGGCGGCGACCACCGTGGCATACATCATCGCTGGACATGTGGCCAGGCGCGAAAGGGGGACACGAAGCAGATGAGCAGGCCCCGGCGGCTGCCTTTTCCCTCCCCGACGTAATGGCTCGTCCTAGCGGCCCCGAAGGCCCCTGGAAGGTCGAACCCCGGTCCCTTCCAGAAGCCCTGGCCGGCCAACGCAAACATGCTTCATTGGAGAGGCAAGCCCCCAGCTGGCGCCCTGAGGGCCGAAGAAAACTTTCTCACAGAGACGTAGTTGAGATAGAGCACAACTGCAGCGAAGACGGGCAGGACGAAATAGGTGAAGTAGTACACTGTGAGGTTTGAGGCAAGAGAGTCTGCAAGGGCCGCTGGGAGAAGGAAGAGACTGACGACCCCTGCGACAGATAGGCAGCACGATGACCCAAGGATTATCCCTACCGCCGGCGCGAGGACGTAGGCCCTCGCCCTCTTGGAGGTCGTACAGAGTTTCCCCAACTCTCTCGTCCTTGCTACGTTGGCCACGACTAGGGTTGCGATGAGGACGGCCATGGCGATGGCATAGAAGCTGAGAGCCGCAGAGAACTCGGGAGGATAAGTGAATATTATGGCGGGATTGTAGGACAGGTCCAGCAAGGCGCTGAGCAGCGAAGGGGGGACGAAGGTGTCGGTGTACACAAGCAGGCCTGGCGTGGAGGTGCCGAGGAGTTGGGGCCCCTGGAGGGCGGTTACTATCCCATCCAGTAGGAACCCGTAGAGGAGGAGATGCGACGCGAGGTACCCCACGAACACGACCGGCCCCATTGCCGTCTTGAGAGATCTGACGAAATCCAAGAAGACCGAGCGGAGCGGGAACGCTAACAGTATGGAGACGACCCCCACCCAGAAGACCAGGGCTCCCGCAAGCTCCGCCGGATCTACCGAAGGCGCTGCCCAGATGTAGCCGAAATACGACAGAACGAGCCCTAGGACGAGGGCCCCGGTCAGGGAGATGAGGGCAGCCCCTTGAGGCAACGAATCCGGCCTCTTCTTCCCCTGGGTCATCAGTTTCAGAAAGCGGGCGCCCTCGTTGCGGTATTTACAGCCATCCCGCGCTTCCAGCCCATCGTCCGCCGGAGAATGATTAATACCACGAGGAGGCTTGCAGCCACCCGACTGGGATTGGGCATGACGATTCAGGCGAGGGCGGCAGCGCTGGTGCTCAGCGGCGCCGGGGCCGTCGGAGGCGTGTCGGTGGCCTATGCCCTTGCGGTGGACAGGCTCCCCGCCGTGAGCCCAACGGAGGTGAAGAGCCTGCTACTGGGGTCCTACGTATTCACAGGGGCGTTCCTAGCCGGAGTCTTGGCCATCGTCGTTGGGCTGGGACTGTACGTCCATAACCAGGCCCGAGGGCTCACGGGGGCCTCATCCATCCCCATTGCCCCCGGCTCCTTCATCCCCTACCTGCTCTCGACAAAGCGCTACAGGCGCTACTTCTCGGTATCCACGGTCCTGTATGGGGCGCTTTACGCCTTCGCGACGAGCATGATTGTCTACCAGCCTACGGTGAACTTCGTCCAGGCATACCACGCCACTTTCCCTTCCGTCGGAGTTTCACTCTGCTGCGGGCCCCCTCTCTCGATCCCCACCGTCACCGCTTACCTCATGAACCATGTCGGTCTCTACATCGTCCCCCTCGACGTCCTCCTGCTGCTCATGGTGGCTCCGTTGGTCGGGCTCAACGTCGCCTTCGCCGTCTTCGCCCGCGACGCCAGCGCAGGGGGGGCGTCGAAGTACGGGCTTGGAGGGGTCGGGGCCGTGGTGGGGCTGTTCACGGGGTGCCCGGCATGCGCAGGTCTCTTCCTGGCTGGGTCGTTAGGCGGGACCGGGGCTGTCGCATTCGCCTCGCTCCTTTCGTACTACCAACCCGAGTTCATCGCAGCGAGCCTCCCGGCGCTCCTGCTGACCCTATATTTGGTGTCACGCAGCTTGGCGCGTGCTTACAGCGGAGGGTGCCCGATACCCCAGAGGGCCCGAACGCTGCCGTCGGCGGCTGAGACGTAAAGCCTGGATTCAGTTCTTTGCGCTGGCGGCTATTTCTTGAGCTGCTGGCTTTCTTTCAGCTCCGCTGTCGCTTTCTCGATGTCCAGGAGAATAGAACTCCTGGCCGGAGCCTCGTAGGCTCCGGTGCAGAATGCCTCAATCAGTACTATCACATC
>JAFMAW010000027.1 GCA_029784795.1 Nitrososphaerota archaeon
CACCATAATCGGGTATGGGGTTGACGGAGGATACGCGGAGCTGGTGAAGGTCCGCAGGACCCACCTGCTCAGGAAGCCGGAGGAGATGTCGTTGGAGGAGGCCGCTTCATTCCCCCTGGTGTTCGAGACGGCGTACCACATGTTGGTAGCGAAGGCGAAGGTCGCCCCCGGCGACACCGTCCTCGTCCTCGGTGCCAACTCTGGGGTCGGCTCGGCGGCCATCCAGGTGGCCAAGCTGTTCGGTGCGAAGGTAATCGCGACAGCAGGCGACCGGGACAAGGCCGAGAGGGCGCGCGCACTCGGCGCCGACGAGGTGGTGGACCACTACTCCCAGGACGTCCTTGCCGAGGTCCGACGGCTCACCGGTAAGAGGGGGGTCGACGTGGTGGTCGAGCACGTAGGAAGGTCTACCTGGCAGGGGAGCGTGAGGGCGCTCGCGAAGGGGGGGAGGCTGGTCACCTGCGGGGCGACCACAGGGGCCGAGGTGACTACCGACCTCAGGTACGTATACAACAGGGAGCTCACCATCTACGGGAGCTTCATGGCTGGCATGGGCGAGCTGCTGGAGGTGGTGAAGCTGTTCAGGTCCGGGAGGCTGAAGACGGTGGTAGACAAGGTGTACCCTCTGGCGGAGGCGAGCGCAGCCCAATCTAGGATGGAGTCGAGCAGGCACTTTGGAAAGATAGTCCTGAAGGTCTAGGAGACTATCTCGTAGGAGTGCGAGATCTTCGCGGTGGGCTGTATTGTGGCGCCCACGCTGCAGAACTTCTCGGTGCTGTCTTTTATCGCCTCTTCCACGTATCTCCTCTCAAGGCCGACCCCGGAGAGGACATACTTGATGTGTATGGAAGTCCAGGGCTTCGGGAGGCCGTGCTCGGGCCTTTCCCCGGAGATGAATATCCTAAGCGAAGCCAGGTTCTGCTTTCTCTTCTTGAGTATGGCCACTATGTCCATCCCCGTGCAGGCGCCCAGGGAGGTGAGGAGGGCTGTCATCGGGCTGATCCCCTTGGGCGCGCCTTGCACGGCGTCGAAGACCACTGTGTGGCCCGACGCGTCGGAGCCAAGGAAGACGTTGTCTCCGCTCCAATCGACCTCCGCCTTCCACTCGCCTTCACTCAACCTCTATCGCCGCCGGCTTCGACTTCGATTCGACTCCCCCCTTCTCTATGAAACTCCTCCGCGTCCATCGCGCCCTCGCTTCGGCGAAGAGTCCGTGTCGCCCAGGGCCCAGAGAAGAGGCAGGGAACGCAAACTCCTTCTCCACGTCGAGCATCTTGGACTTCGCGTCCTCCACGTTCCGGGGTATCTTGGGAGGGCCGCCGTCTTCGGGCATGATCATCGCCCAGATTCGGTAGGGAAGGTCGGGGTCGCGGCTCCAGTAGAAGCTAGCCCTCCGGACCTCCTTCTTGATTTCCTCAAGCTTCCGGGGTCGGACCCCCACGCTTGCGCTCAGGGTGAGCCTGAGGGTGAGTGGGAGCCTCTTGTCGAAGTCCTCCCAGGCGACCGTCCAGACGTCGGGGTTGAAGGCCTCCCTCAGCCCCCCTACGATCCTGTAGGCGACGTTGACCTTCACGGTGTCCCCTGAGGCGTAGCTCTTCTTGTCGGTGACGAGGTGCACCCGCTCGATCCGGGTAGGCGGCCACTCGTACTCCTCCCGCCTGTCTTTCAGAGACAACGGAGCCGGGCGGGCTCCGCAGGCGGTTTAAAGTTTGATGCGCCCTCAGGGGGCCCGTTCGGAGAGCCGCGCCGGGAGTCTGGGGGCGACCGCCTCGGAGAGCGCCACCCTGAACGAACAGACCTCGTCCCCGTCCGTCAGGCACTGAACCTCGCTCACGTCGAAGGCCTTGCTGAAGGTCCCTGACATGAACCCCCGGAGGTGCGCCCTGAAGAAAGCGCTCCTCCTGTGGAGGTGCTGCTTCGCGTTCGACTCGCACTCGAAGAGCGACTTCGCGTTTACCACAACGGGAAAGTCGGAAGTCTTACCTCGCTCTATCGATACGTCTGCGTAGCCCAGGGCAGAGTAGGTCCCGATCAGTTCGTCGAGCTGGTCGACTGCGAACCTCGCCCCGAAGTCTTCCACGATTTCCTTGGCAGAATGCCGACCCATGGCTTCCGCCATCTGGTCGATTATGGTCGCGGCTCCCGTACCGAAGACAGCCCAAAGTCTGTTCAGCATCTCGTTGAGCGCGTCCGCTCTCATCAGAATGCCCCTTCGGCCCGCCCACTGCACGGGGAAGTGCTGCTTGTCTACCATGAACCCGTCTTCGGCTGCGATGGCTTCCACAGACTGGATCTGATCCATGGCCTGCAGCGTCCTCCTCAGGTCGGAAAGACCCCCTTCCGCGTCGGTGATGTCAGCGAAGAAGCTCAGGGTAGCCGTGCGTGACCGCCCGGGCGCGGTGAAGAACCCCGTGAGGACGTTCACATTGCAGTCGCTTACAGCCTGACTGCAGCTGGCCAGGGCCCCCTTCTCGTTCCTGATTCTGACGACCACTTCCGCCAACCTTCGGCCGGGAGCATGCTCCCAGATTTCTACTTCCTTAGGATAACGCATGGGAGATTAGCCTTACCCCCGATGCATATTCTTAATAAAGCCTACCATCGCGGGCCGGCTCTATGCTGGTGGAAGGGCGAGCGGAAGCGAGATATCAAAGCTATGGATTTGGAATCTACACCCCTTAAATCCGGACGGCAGGCAAAGCACCCTGGAACCCTGGAGGGGAACATGACAGTAGTGGGACAGGAAGTCGACAGCACCAACGTCAGGACCGTACAACTCGTGAAGCTGCTATCTGAGGTCGGCCCCAACGTCCCAGAGATATCGAGGAGACTGGGTCAGTTCAAGGAGTCTGTGCGCTACAGGTACAAGGAGAAGATCGTCAAGCGCGGGATAGCAATCCAGGCGGCCGTCGACCACGAGAGGCTCGGCCTGAGGAGGATGATGGCCGTAGCCGACGTGTCCGAGCCCTACAGAGGCTACGCCCAGGCTGTCTTTGCGGCCATGCACGAGCTATGCTATGTCGTCGGGTTCGCGAAGACCCTGGTGAGCGGCGAGCATGTGGTCAACTTCAGCGTCCCTGCTGAACACGTCTCGGCGGTGCGTGGCCTTCTCAGAGGACTTGAAGAGATGGGGATGTTCTCCCGTCTCGAAGTCTTCGAGTTCGACTGGTTCCGTACGGTCCCCATGAAGCCAGAGCGCTACGACTTTGACACGGGGAGGTGGGATTTCGACTGGCAGGGGACGGGCCCTGACGACTTCCAGTCTGCCGCCGCGGTCCCGTCGGAGAAGTGCAGGTTCGACCATGTCGACCTGCTGATCATGAAGGAGCTCCAGATGGACGCGAACAAGTCCCTCAAGGAGATGTCGGACAAGCTGAAGGTCAACTACAAGAAGCTGGCGTGGCACTATTCGTCGCACGTCATCGCCAGGGGGTTGATATCGGGATACACGGTCAACTGGATGGGGACGAGGTACGACTACACCCTCGAGAAGGCGCTTCACCGTAGGCACCGGTATTTCGCCGTAGACCTATTCGCCAGGGGACCCAGCGAACTCGAAGCGATGTCCCTCAGACGGGGGATCGACCGGCTCCCGTTCCTCTGGGGGGAGGCCGGCGGCGGCAACTACTTCGCAGAATTCGCTTTCCCCGTCGACAACGTGGTCGAGGCCCTCCAGTACATCGGGCGCGTCACCCACGGGGTCAGGGACAGGATGAGCATCCATCCCATCGACCAGTCGGAAGCAGCCCGGTTCACGATCGCCTACCAGCTGTTCGACTCGACCGCGAAGCGGTGGACCTTCGATGCAGAGAGCCTGCTGTCGAAGTTCGAACGGTTGATGGTCCAGATAAAAGCAGGGGTCAGCTAGGAGGTCTAGCTGACACCGAAGCCGCCGATTATCTCGAGCGGCCCGACTTTCAGGCCCAGCGACGCAAAAACAATGCTTGCGCCGGTCAGGGCGAGCATCCCGTAGCGGATTTTCTCGTCCAGAGTCATGTCGGCAGCCGTGGCGCGCCTTGGCTTTTAAGAATGAGCCTATGCATGACGGCGAGACTGATGTGTCAAGCGAAATCCGATTCTTGTTCTTGGCGAGGGTCTCTTGGGGTGTAGCGTCAACTTCTAAATAAGAACCGTCATCCATCGCACGCGAGTCAAGCTGGCCTCCCATCCGATCGAGAAGCACCCTCACATCCCTGCCCGCAACATCCTAGACAGGGTTGTGCTTGGAGGGAGCGACGGGGCGATAGAGGGGGTCGCGATGACCTCGGCCCTGAACGGGGCCGGGCTGCCATTTGGGACCATTGCGGTCGCAGGGTTCGCATTCGCCCTCGCGGGCGCCCTGTCGATGTTCTTCAGCAGCTACCTCTCCCGGAGGTCGGAAGTGGACTCACTGAGGATTGACATGGAAAGGGAGAAGATGGAGATCGAGACGGAGCCCGATGAGGAGAAGCAGGAGATGGTTGGCCTTCTCAGGAAGGACGGCTACGACGAACGGGAGGTCGAGGTGATTATGGGGAGGCTGACGAAGGACAAGGACCTCTGGTTGAGGGAGACGCTCCGGAGGGAACTGCGCGTGGACGCAGAGGTAGCCAACGTGGACCCCTATACCCACGCGTTCGCCGCCGGCGTGGCGTTCTTCCTGCTTTCCATGCTCTCGGTCTCCCCGTACCTCTTTTTGCTCCCCAGAGCGGTGGCGCTCGGGGGATCCGTGACCCTTTCCCTCCTTGCACTTTTCGCCCTCGGGTCCAGGGCGTTCATCCCGCAGAACTTCAGGCCGAAGTCTGGGCTCGAGTCCGCGGCGGTGGGGGCGTTAGCCGCCCTCCTGCTCTACGTCATGGGGACGCTGCTCTCGGCTCTCTGAAAGGGCGACCCTAATTTGCCGAAAGGAGCCGAAGTACGAGTGCGGGGGAAGAATGTAGGGACGCCGAGTCGGAACCGCGCGGCCCCGGGAGCGACCGGAAAGGACTTTGGTTAGGGCCCGGCCCCCCAGGGAGTGAAGAGGCTCGACCTGGGGAAGATCCCAATCAGGGTCCTGAACGACACAGTGCTGAAGCTGACGGGAGCGGGATCGGACAAGTTGGTGGCTCCGGCCCGGGCGGGGCTCGACTTCGCGGCAGTCAAGGTCGGGGCTAAGTTCCTGGTGGCGTCGGCGGACCCGATAACGGGGGTTTCGGCGGATATAGGCACCTACGCCGTGAGGGTGAGCGCCAATGACGTGGCCACCAGCGGCAACATGCCGCAGTTCGCCGAGGTCGTCATACTCCTTCCGAGGGGCTCTTCAGAATCGGACCTCGCCAAGGTCGCCAGGCAAGTCCACGAGGCAGCCAAGGAGCTCGGGGTCACCGTACTGGGCGGGCACACCGAGGTCGCCCCCGGCGTCGACCACCCCATCCTAATGGTGACGGTGTTCAGCCTGGTGGACAGGTTTGTCACCTCGGGGGACGCCCGGGAGGGAGACACCCTAATGATGACGAAGACCGCGGGCCTGGAAGGGACAGCGGAGCTGGCACGGGAGCATAGGTTCACCGCAAGGGAGGTCCCGGCCTCCGCGCTCAAGAGGGCGAGACGATTCATCGATGAGGTCGACATAACGAAGGAGGCCGTGGCTTCATTTGGAACCGGAGCGGTCCACGCGATGCACGACTGCACCGAGGGGGGTGTCGTCGGCGCGGCCTTCGAGATGTCGCTGGCCTCCGGCGTCGGATTCGTGCTCGACGAGGCGGCGGTCCCTGTGGCCCCCGAGACCAGGCTGATATGCGACGCCCTCTCCATCGACCCCCTTCGGCTCATCGGCTCGGGTTCGCTGCTTCTGGCGGTGGCGCCTGGAGCAGAGGCTCAGGTGGAAGAGGCGTTGCTGGGGGTGTGCAAGGTCTCCAGGGTCGGGTCATTCTTGAAGGGCGGAAGATACGTGGCCGGGAGGGACGGCGCGAAGCGGGCGCTGCACGAAGCCCCTCAGGACGAGCTATGGAGAGTGCTCTCGCGGAGTCGACGCCTGAGGTAGCGGTTTTCCCCCACCGTCAGGGCTCCACTTTGCTGATGACTGGAGGACCCAGGCGAACTTCTTCTGCAGAGACTTGCTGTAGACTTTCGCCCAGTCGAGGCCGACGTAGTCGCACCAGGCCTTGTAGACCCTGGGGTCGATGTAGTTCTTCATCGACGTGTTGAGGTTGTAGTTCTTGGTCCGCTCATAGAACTCGAGCTCCCTCTTCAGCTTGGGGATGCGCTTGACGTCGTTTCTGGCGATGGCGTCTTCGAGCTTCTGCTGCTTCTTCCTGTGCGCTTCATCCCAGGTCTTCGGAGGGGTCCTCTGGTGGTTGCAGAAGACCGCCGCCTGAAGGTTCGCCTCCTTAGCGTGGTAGAGCTTGTCAAGGTCGTCAGCTTCCCTCAGGTCCTCGGAGCCCAGGTAGTCCTTCGTCCTCGCCGTGGCGTGGTAGGTCCTGAACACCTTCGCTGTGACCCCGGGGACGGTGGAGGAGAGGAACTGGTTGACCATGCTGGAGGTGACGTCGTGGAATATCTCGTCCCCGAGCTTCTTCCCGGCCATGAACTCGAGGAGGTTCCTCACGACCGACGGGGGCAGCTCTTCGGACTTGTTCCAGGCGACCGAGTCCTTCCCCAGGAACTTGAACTCCGCCATGTTCCCTCTCAGGCTTACGTGCTCCACCCTCAGAGTGCTGGCACCCACGGTGTCCGCCTCGTCTTCATCCTTCTCGTCCCCCACCCTCATGCCGAGTGCGTCGATCAGATAGCAGACCGTGGCGACCTGCCTGGCCTTTTCGGCCTTTGAGTCCAGGTCTCTCCGTATCCTGGCCCTGATCCTTTCGAGATTGGTACCCACCTTCCTGGCGTTGTCATACTTCGCTTTGCTGCGTGACTGCTGCAGTGGCGAGCTCTCGTGCAGCCACACGTACTTCTCCTTGTCAGTAAGCTTGTCCATCCACTTGGCCATCCACATCGAGTTGTGGTCGTTCACCACCTCCTTCCAGGCCCCCGGCGGCACCGGGGAACCCTCTCCGAGGTTGAGGACCACGTCCTCGGGCTGCACCCTGGGCTTCCACCGCCCCCGCAGCGGGTGCTGCCCCCTCCCCATGAAGAGCCCCGGGGGTTCGACCATCCAGTTCGCGATGTCCACCTCCTTCCCGTCGAGGATTGCCTTGCCGTACTTCGCCTTCAGGGCTTCCCTGCGCTCCTTCCTCGACGCCGCCTGCGCCTTCTTCTCTTCCTTGGACATCCCCTCCTTGGCCGCTTTCTCCATGTCGACCTTCCGGTAGAACTTCGAGAAGCCCACCTCTTCGAACTTGATCCCCCTGTACCGGTCTGGGAGTTGCTTTACGAAGTCAGACATGAAGTTGGACCGGAAGACCGGGTCCTGGACGTATGGCGTTTCTTTCTTCTTGGCGAAGTTGTAGGCCATCTCTTCCGCCAGGGGCGAAAGTGCGACATCCCCGCCGCCAACAGAGACCGTCAGGCCCTCTGGGACGTAGGGGTCGGGAAAATTCACTCCGCTGTGAGAAAGCGTCTTCCAGTAGGCGCTCATGAACCGCTGTCCGGTTTCCCCTCCTCGTGTATTAAAATCCATACCGGCTTTCTGCTGATGCGGTTACGATGGTTAAATAAGAAGCCAGGCTCCTGCGGTTCCCGAACATGTGGATCGACTACCAGGGGTCGAACCCCGCCCGATTGAAGAGCCCGGCGATGATCGTCGCGGTCTCGACCTCGATGCCCCAGTATCGGGCCCTCTACTCCCAGGCCAGGGAGCTGGCCGATTACATGCTGAAGAAGATGAAGTTCCAGAGGATCGGGACGGTCAGGTCCTCCGCGTTCCTCCCCGAGGTCCTACTTCGGGACGAAGGGATATCGACCCTTCCGGAGTGCGGCCTGTACCTGAGCAGGGGGAAGCACGACACCCTCCTCTTCGCCGGGGATTCGAGCCCCATGGACGAGCAGTATGAGTTCACGGAGTTCCTTCTGGAGAAGGCAGAGGCCTTGGGGGTGAAGGAGCTGTATTCGGTTGGCACGAGGTGGGCAGAGAACCCACTGCCGGCGGAGGCGGACCCTCTGGCGCTGGGCTTTGCGACCGACGCAGTCGGGGTGGCCAAGCTCCGGAAGAACGCCGTGAAGATTCTGGCGGAGGAACCGGCGCCATTCTTCGCTTCGATGGTGGTGGCCATGGCGAAGGATTACGGGATGAGAGGGTACAAGCTCTCTGTTGACCACGGGGAGCCGAGCCCCCACGTCAGGTCCGTCGCGAAGCTGCTCGAGGTTCTCAGCAAGATGGCGGGATTCCAGGTGGACCTTGACGAGTTGAGGTCAAAGGCCCTCCCCGTCCTACCGTCCCGCCAGTCTGGGAACAGTTCCATCTACCATTAGACGGGCGTTGGCGGCTCGCCGCCGTCGGATGTCCTACGGGTGGAAAGCCCGCCGGACCCGGCTGACTCATGGCATGGGGGGCGACGGTCCCATCCCCCGATGTGCGGCAGACTAGGCCCTTTTGGCCAGCCTTCTCCCGGCGATGGCCAACGCCAGCCCGACCCAGTATGGGAGATAACCTAGGACCGGGCCGAGGCCCCCCAACCTGTACGCCGAATACCCGAACCCCACGATGAGTCCCAGGAACCCTGCCCCACCCCCAAGCCAGATCAAAGTTTTCCCCGCCGTAGTGTGGCGGAAGACGATGCCCAGGCCGCCGGCCATGACCGTGACTCCCCCCAGCGCTATGACTCCTTCAAGGAGGGTTATTGCCAGCAAGGCGGCGCTCGCGTATACTCCGCTCAGGAGTGCTGCCATCCGCGGTTCGGCGTAGCCGAGCGCCGTATAGAGGAAGCCTCTCGACGAGTAGCCGCTGGCGAGCATGAGCGCGCCCCCGGTCAGGGCGAGAGCGCCCGCGAGATATCCCCTGACCCTCATCCTCTCGTTTTCTCGTCGGGCCGATAGAATAGCGTTTCGTCCGACGGCACCGGGTCGCCAGGCCCACGCTATGTTTATCCGTGTGGCGCGCCGCGTGGGTCGACCAATGCGCCTCGCGAACACCGACCGGCAGCTGCAGAGTACGCTCGATTGGGCGCTTGACAGGATGCGACAGAAGGGATATGCTGTGAAGTCCAAGGTAACCCTCAACGTCGAGCCGAACCTAGCGATAATGGGCTATGCACGGAAGGATGGCGAGACCCACAAGATACTGATCTCGGAGTGGGCGCTCGACTCCGAGATGCTGGGGGGGCTCGTGCTGCACGAACTTGCCCACGTCTACTTCACCGAACGGGGTGCGAGCTCTCACGACAGCGACGCCCTGGAGAAGCTCCTTGAGGAGCTGAAAGAGAGAGACGGCCTGAGGACGAAGGAGACAGAGTGCCTGATTGCCGCCTACAACCACCTACAGAACGTGATGGTGGACGACGTGGTTTTCGCCGTGATGGGGGAGAAGGAGAGGGAGATGACGAAGAAGTTCTTCGCCGAGTGGGTGTCGGACAGGCCGTCGGGGGACCCGGTGACCGACGCCGAGCTCCTTTGCAGGAACGCCTTCGCTGTCGCGTCTCTCAGGAGGAGGGGGCTGTTCGACAAGGCAAGCGAGATGCACTACAGGAACGAGTCCTTCATCACTGCACTCGGCCCAAAGTCGGAATAGGAGTTCGAATGGATCGAGTCCTTCCTTTCTACCGCGAACATGGAGTGGGGTGCCGGGAAGTTCATGGACGCCCTGGAGTCGTACTTTGACAGAATATTGTCGCTCATGCGCGCGTCTTCCAAGCTAGACGACCTCCGATAGCCCCCCGAAGCCGACGGCGCGTTGCCTGCGGGTCCCGTAGAGCCATGGATGAGCGTCGCCCGTTAGGCCCGGCCCCCTATGCCTCGTTTATTAGAAGGGAAAAGGCGTCGGGTCTCGGTTGGCCCAAGAAACTGAGGTGGGCTTGAAGCGGGCCCGTCCACAGAAGTCGCTGAGCGCAGAGGCGCTCGAGAGGCGGTTCCAGGACTTTGGAGAGGTGGCGACGGCGTTCGTCAAGGAGGTGAGCGCCATGGGTCCGTTCTCCTACAGGGGGGAGGCGAGCTCGGTCAAGGACAACGTAAGCGTGACGAAGAGGGTGTTCAGCAAGTGGTCCATCGAGATACTGACGAGCACCTACTCCCTCGAAGCTGCTGGGTTCGCCGACCTGAGGAGGCT
>JAFMAW010000028.1:0-2700 GCA_029784795.1 Nitrososphaerota archaeon
CCCCTCGGACAAGCTGACTGAGGTCGACATAAAGCGGCTCTACGAGCTGAAGTCCGACCCGAGGTATACGGAGAAGATGTGGCACGACGAGCTCGAGACCTTCCTGAAGTACAAGAGGAAGAGCGAGCAGGAGGCCTTCGCGAGGTACGGCCTCAGCTACATCGTGGACACCTACCTCCCTGAGAAGCTAGAGATGATGAAGAGCTCCTGACCCACTTCAGGAGCGAAGAATCGCTAAAATACCCTATTCCCGCTCCCCGAAAAGACCGATGACCTTCGAAGCGCAGCAGTCTAGGGTGGACGCCCTGGTCAGGCTAATAGGCCTCGTCGTCTTCGCCTTCGGCATACTCTTGATCTATTACACCTATGCGAACGCCGGGGTGGCTGGGCAGGCTGCAGAGATTGTCACAATCAACTACTCTCTGGGCATCGTCCTCTCTGTCGTAGGGGTCTTTGCCGCATTCGCGAAGTTCAAGTGAGCTAGTTGACCATCAAGCTGGCGCTGGCCGGGGTGGGAAACTGCGCCTCCGTCCTCGTCCAGGGCCTGAAGTACTACTCAGGAGAAGAGAGGAAGGGGCTATGGCACCCGAACGTGGCCGGGTTCAAGCCCAAAGACATACAGGTGGTCGCCGCCTTCGACATCGACTCCAGGAAGGTGGGGCTCGAGCTCTCCAAGGCCGTCTTCGCTCCTCCCAACGTCGCCAAGAAGTACCTCCCAATGCCCAAAGGTAGGGTGACGGTCCGGGGCGGCATTTCGAGGGGGGACGTGGCGCCACACCTCGGCGGGGTGAAGCTGGAGAAGGTGGGCTCGGACGACGTGTCCAAGGCGCTTGAAGACTCTGGAGCGGACCTCCTCGTCAACATGGTCTCCTCAGGGTGCAACACCTCTACGGAGGAGTACGCCAGGGTAGCGTTGCGCGCAGGCTGCGGCTTCATCAACTGCACCCCGAGCCTGGCCCTGAAGAACAACAAGCTGGTCGCCGACTTCCAGAGGGCCCAGCTCCCCCTCGTGGGTGACGACCTGATGAGCCAGTTCGGCGGCACCATATTCCACAAAGGTCTCCTTGGCTTGATGGTGAAGCGGGGCATCAAAGTCTCGAAGAGCTACCAGCTCGACGTGGGAGGGGGCTCTGAGACCTTGAACACCATCGACGAGGGGATCAAGATGGCCAAGAGAGGGGTGAAGACGTCTTCCGTGGCCGAAGAGGTCCCATACAAGTTCGAGACGATCGCGGGGACCACAGACTACGTCGACTACATGGGCAACGATAGGACGAGCTACTTCTGGTTCCAGGGGAGCACCTTCATGGGGAGCGGGCTGACCGTCGATGTGTACCTACGGTCCTCTGACGGGGCGAACGCCGGGAACGTCCTCTTCGACGTCATACGGGCGACGTACAGGTGCATGAAGGTCGGGAAGCTCGGGACGGTCGGGGAGATCTGCGCCTACGGGTTCAAGTCCCCGCCGAAGCCGATGCGCTTCGAAGATGCGTTCACGAAGTTCTCTGCCCTCTACGTCCGCTGACGCGCGCCCTTCATTCGCCCTCTAGAGGGCCTCTGCTTCTGCTTCCAGCTCATGGAGTCCTGCCGGGTCCCCGAAGAGTAGGAGGGTGTCTTCCTCTTTGATGGTCAGGCTAGGGTCGAACACGTTCTGGATCAACTCTCCTCCCCTCACGAGCCCTATGACGTGGGCGAGCTTCGTCAGCTCCGGCAGCTTCTTCCCGATAAGCTTCGACGTCTTGAAGACAGAGAACTGGGCTATCTCCTTCGTCCCGACCCTCTCTGAGAAGACTATCCCGACCAGGTCCCGGGTGACGGCCGAGAGTGCAAGCAAGTGCCCCACGGAGATGGAAGAGGGGACCACTACGTCTGCTCCCGCGTTCTTGGCCGTCTCCGTGAGTTGCTCGTCGTGAACCACGGAGATTATTCTGATGTCGGGCCTCAACCTCCGCGCGCTGAGCATCGTGAGGATGTTCTCCGGGTCCTTCTCGTGGGCCGCGATCAGGGTGGACGCTTCGTCGATCCCAGCCTCCTTCAGCGCGACTACTGGCCTGTTCTCAAGCTGCAGCACCACCTGGGCCTTCTTCTTGACAAGGGTGTCGTGGGTGGCTGGGTCATGGGTTATCACCACATAGTCGACCTCGAGCTCACCGAGCTTGTCCGCGACGTACCTTCCGAGGTGGGTGTACCCGAATATGATCACATGCTTCTTCATTCTCTTGATGAGGCGCTTCTCCGCCTGCCCTCTGGCGAGGTCCCCGTTGACCACCGCGTTCACCGTCCCCTGTAGAAGCGACGCGGCTGCCCCGACCGAGACGACAATCATCACGATGAGGAGGACTTCCTCAGTCTGGTTGATCGTGAAGAAGTTCCCGTTGTTGGGGACGTAGATTCCGATGGTGGTAATCGTCGACACGGAAGCGAGGAGGGCACCCAGGGGCGGGAGGCCGTTGTAGTATGAGAACACCGCTGCCCCGAGACCGAACATCCCTCCGAGTATGATTAGCTGCCTGTAGAGCGCCTTCAGGAGGTAGGTGGGTGCATACATCGACTGGTAGAATAGGAACCCGAGGGTCCTCGTGTGCCTACGGACCTTCTTGGTCCCGGAGTGCCTGAAGGGAATGGGCTCTTGCGTGGGTCCCGGCTCGGGAGTTGCGATTTTACGGTTTTCGTATGGCCGTCCCCGTCGGGCATCGCCCC
>JAFMAW010000028.1:2710-9272 GCA_029784795.1 Nitrososphaerota archaeon
GGCTGTGGAAGGGCTGCCTGAAACCTGGGATGGAGCGCATGGGCTAGGGGTGTCCGCAGGGTCGCTGCCGGGAGCGGAATTCGCTCCGGGCCTGTCGCCAGACAGCGACGGTCTACGCGGCCTGGTACACCGAGTCGGTGCCTATTCTCAAGTCTGCCATGGTGAGAACCCGAAGTCGTAACTTTCCCAGGGAGTCGGAAAGAAGTCCCTACGCTCCCGCCAGGCGATTTTCGCTTATGGCCCTAGGCGCGTTTCCCGGTTACCTTTGGGTCAGAGGTCAGGATCTGGAACCATCTCATCTTGTTCCCGTCTGGATCCTTCAAGTCGAAGAAGCTGATTACGTTGGGGACGCTCTTGATCTCGGTCGCGTCGATTTTCGAGTTGCGCAGCCGCTCTCGCTCACGCGCAAGGTCCGCGACCTCGATTTGGAGATTCCAGCTTGACGGCTTTACTTCGCCCTTTGTGATTTGAACCCATGCTCCTCCAATCTTGTACTCGACATTGCCAGGGAAGGGCTCCAAATCAGGTCCCTTCTTCCCGAACAAGCGCGCATACCACTGCCTTGACATCGGCAGGTCACTCACCACAATCTCGATAATCGTATTGCGAACTGCGATTTCGCCCTTGTCGTTTGGGCCGTCTTCTGAATGGTATACCGGGCCAGAATCTACCCAGAATCATGGGTCAAGTCGCAGCCATCCAACACCCCCAAGTGACGGGCCCCCGTATCTTCGTATTACTAGGTGAGGGCGTGGCACAGTCTGTTTTCGAGGGAGGATCTCTTCCAGCACAAGGAAAGGGGCTCTCACGACCATTCGCTCTTCGCAGGCACAGTGGTACAAAGTCTAAGTACAAGCAGATGCCTCGAAATGGACCTGCAACAGAACCTGAATGCGGTCAATGTCAAAGAACTCACGGATTACGTCGCCGACAAGAAAGCCAACCCAGAGAGGTGCAACGTCCGCAGAACCCTGAAAGCCGAATGGGTTGGTGGAACCCGAGCACGGGTCTATTCAGACTCAGGCAAGGAGATATTCGTCGGTGGAGAGGGCGATTTCGGAGCTATGTCGATCACCCTCGCAAGCTTACTTGCTTGCGAACTGGACGTAATCGCCACTCACGCGACGCTCCGAGGGATCGAACTCGAGAAGCTTTCTGTGGAGGGAGAAGGCGGCTTTAACCAAGCGAGGTACTTGGGGATAGCATCGGAGCCGAGACCGGGGTACACGCAGGTCAGCTACACAGTCAGGATAAAAGCGAAGAACGCTACGAAGGCGCAACTTGAAGACTTGGTTAAGCTTTGCGAGACCGCATCACCCGTGGGAGATACACTCTCCCGGAGTGTGGAGCTGAAGTTGAACGCTATCATAGAATGAACCCCAACTGTCTTTCTGACAGGATTGCTGGATTGCGACTTCCCTGTCAAATAGGCAGGGACAAGCTTCTTTAGTTAGACGGAGTTCATTCCAAGCTAATCGCGAGCGGCGACGGTCGACGCCGAATGGTGTACCGGGCTGAGGCCTACCCTGGATTCGCTCCTATGCTAAAGGTGTCTAATGGGCTGAAGGAATGCAGTTAATTAACCGAGGCATGAGTATAATCCCATCCTGGTCTGGTACTTCCAGGATCTGCCGCACCTGGCGGAACTTCGAATCGTCTTGAGTGCTCTTCGCAAGGTGGGTAAATATCACTCGGGCCTCTCTGAGACTGGCCTTGCGAACCGAAGCCTTGCCGCAGCGCATCGCCAAACGTGACAGCAGAGTTTCCCAATACCGACTGGGCCGTTTCGTTTAAACACCCTCTCATGTGAGAGAATTCGATTGTCCTTCGACGTTGCAATCTTTCTGGCCGCCCTCGGGATAACAACCCTGGAATTGACCGAAGCGGCGGCCGTGGGGCTTGCCTTGTATGCTGATTCTAAGAGCTACGCCGCATTCCTCTACGTCGCGCTGGGGACTGTCGTGGTCCTGGCACCGACGGTGCTGGCGGGTGCTGCCATCGGCCTGCTTCCCAGGGTGTATGTGCTGCTCGTCGGCGGCGTCTTGCTCGCGTACTTCGGGCAGCGGCTCGTCAAGAGCGCGAGGCGCTCCGTCTACTTCTCTAGGAAAGGGAGCACCAAGACCGACACCTTCGAGAAGGGACTCCTGATAACCGGCTTTTCGGTCGGCGCGATCGAGGCGTTCGAGGCGGCCATAGTGCTCGTGGGGCTGCTGCCATCTGGATTCAACGCGGCCGTGGGAGGGTTGGCGGTCGGAGTCGCTATTGTGGTCGCCGCCACTTACATCCTTCGCACCCAGGTAAGGAAGGTCAAGCAGGCAATCATGAAGGTCGCCGTCTCGTCGATACTGCTCTCCTTCGCTGTTCTCTGGTTCGGCGAGCTTATTTGGGATGTCTTCTCCCTTGGGGAGCTGAGCGACCTCGTGCTGATACCGTTGTTCGTCTTTTGGTTCGCTGTGGTCTACAAGTTCGCCAACAGGCCCTTCCCGGAGCTCGAAGGGAGTCTCGCGGGGGCCGTCCGGCCTGATATGTCCCCATAACAGAAGGTGGGTTCATCGATCTTGGCGGCTCGGTTCCAGTTTCGGGTCCTTGCCGAAATGAGTGCGAGTTATCCTGCGCAGAGTGTATGATCGCCCACAGAGGTGTGCGAAAGGGCATGGGCCATCCCTGCGGAGGCATGATGGACCACGTGTATGGCTTTTATCATCCCGAAATGACTACGCGGTCTGTTGGTGAGGCGGCTTCGTTTTTCCGCCAAGGGCTTGGAAGAGGTCCGACGACATTCATGGAGAGACGAATACAAGGAACTACTGTACGCCGCCCTGAGGCTCAAGCCTGACCAGCTGATTGTAGACGTGGGATGCGGGACAGGCGCGTTCAGTAGAATTCTCGCTGAGAAGCTCGACTGGAAATGGGGTGGCAGAATCATAGGTATCGACAGGGACTCGAAGCTTCTGGCGGCCGCGAGGAGGCTCGCATCGGCGTCGGGCCTTTCCCCACGGCTTGAGTTCATGGAGGGCGACGCGAAGAATATCCAGTTGCCTGACGAATACGCGGACAGAGTGGTATGCCAGGCCCTCCTGTGGCTTATGACCGAAAATGACAGGGCCAATGTCCTGAAGGAAATGATCCGCATCTGCAAAAGGGGCGGGTTAGTAGCTGCAGTCGAAGGCTCGATCGACACATCGGTGGGGTGGTTCCCCGACGACCCAAGGTTGACCGAACTCTATGCAAAGAGCACATCTGCCATGCTGAAAGGCTACAAGAAGGTCTACGGCTATGATAGAAGCATAGGGTACAAGATCCCCTCTCTGTTCAAGGAGCTCGGACTGTCTCAGGTTCGGCTGGATGGTATCACAGATGCGAGGCTGCGCTCTGACGACCGCTTCCCTTCTGACCACAGCCGCGGCGTACTCAAACTCTGGTATCTCCAGTATCCGAAGCAACTACTCTCGAAGGTAGACAAGATCGCCGGCGAGAGGGGAAAGAAAGCATTCATCGAAAAGAACGAGCGCGTTCTAACGGCGGGTGGCATGGCCTGGAAAGAAATCATCGAGCTCAACAGGTTGAAGGTCGCTTATTACAGCAGGGTGACAAGCCAAAGGGCAATGGGAAAGGATGCGACAGTCGAAGCTGGAATCCACTTCGTCACAACCGGTATCAAGGCCTAATCAATCGGTATGAGCTAGGACGCAGTACTTCCGGACTTGGGTCTACCGTGCAAATCCAGGCCCTGCCACAAGCCAAACCCAGTCAAACTCTGGCCATGCTCAAAAGGCCTTCAAAGGGTACCTTTCTTGGATGACACGCCTGCGCGTGTCTTGCCTGCTCATTCCTCTGAGGGGTGGACTTCACGTTTGACCGCACTCTTGAATTTCGGTGGCCCGACGTCTTCCATGACTATGCTGCGGGCGCCCAGGAACCTCCCAAGGCGGCTGATGCCTCGGGCGAAGGGCAAGGCAGCATGCGAAATGTCAGCCCCCTGCTCCCACCAAGCGCGGACGATGCGGAGGCGAGCTTCCTCCCTCTCAAAGGCAGGCTCGATCCGGCCGACGATCTTATCGCCGCAAAGCACTGGCAAACATAGTACCCCCATCGCCTCTTATTCGCAGGCTTGTAGACCTCCCAGATATACTCGAAGTCGAAGAGGACCTGCGACCGTCGGTTCGCTATCGTGACCTCTATAGGAGCCAAGAAGACTGCTTCGTCTTCATCGCTTAACGACCTCCATGGACGAGGAACTTCGCCCGCAGCCACAGTTTCGAGGAATTTCAGCGCGTCAGTCCGTAGTACAGAGGGCTGCGTTTCGCCTTCGACCTCGACCTCCGAAAGGCTGCCATTGTCAACCAGCCTCTGGCGGAGCTGGCGCTTGGTCAAGACAGGCCTGCCTCTCCCCTCTTCGCCGGTCTTCAGATAGCGAAGCCCCTCTTGGCCCGACATTCCGAGCCGGCTCATAGTCTCTAGGGCAGCCTCGTCGAGAGTCGACTCCTTGGAGAGCGGCTCAGGGAGCCGGCCGAACATCCTTTCGGTCAGGTCGTAGAACTTTCGGTTGTTTTCTCTATGATGAATCATGACTTCGAAGTGACGCCAGAGGTAGTAGAGCGCCAACCCCTCCAGTTTGCTTGAGCGATAGTTCTCGACCCTCTCCCCTTCGGTCCATTCCCCCGCGTCAAGCGGACCTCGGGACGATATCTCACGTTTCACCTTTCTGACCGCGCTTTCGTTCGCTGCAAACCACTTCTCCCACCGGAGAGGTAACCCTTCGTTCTTCACCCAGGACCAACTGAGGCGGAGCAGTTCCCGAGGGTAGATTGAAACTGCCCCGCCATGCTCGAAAGCTGCTCGATCCTCATACAGCAGGCGGTCCAGGTCGCGCCTCTGGTAGTCCGTTACCCGGCTCAATAGCGCCAGATCGTGGGCTTGGCCCACGACATCCAGCGGGTCGACCCTGATGATGCGGCAATTTTGGATGGCCACACGGATCCCATCGTAGCCCTTCCACCTCCTCCCTGGCCAGAGGCCCTGCATCCCGAGCACGAACCGTCTCCTCGACTCTTTCGATATCTTCACGCTTGGGGATAGTCTGTTTTGGTATATCGACTAACTCCCACCCCCCAAGAGGGCGAGGGACTCGGGATCGCCTTCCACACCCTCTCACAATCAAGATAGCCGAGAGGCTCTCGGAACAGATCGCACGAATCCCCTTGATTCGGTTCCAGTCACCCGAGCCTAATTAGCCAGAATCAAGCTTATATCATCAAACAGGCCGCACAACTGGCCTATTAGAGCTGAGGTCGGTCTGACTCGAACGATACACCGAGCTGGGGCTCACTCCGAGCTCTACAGCATGCTCATTCTGTCGGGCTAGTCCTTCCGAGGCCAGTCAATCCGATGGAATCAGCCCCCGATTATCAAACGGAGTTCATTCTAAGGTAATCGCGAACGGCGACGGTCGGACTCGAACCGACGGCCAATTGGTTAACAGCCAATTGCTCTACCACGCTCCCCGGCCGTTTCACGGCCTCTGAGCTACGTCGCCGCGTTTCGACGGGCAAGAACATCGGCTGAAAAACGTTGTTTACCACCTCATTCGGGCCACGGATGGGATGGGGCCGCAGGATTCCAGTCGGGACAGGGACGACGTCGAGGGGATCATCCGCGCCTTCTACGAGGCCGGGCAGAACAAGGACCTCACCGCCCTCGCAGACTTCCACTCCTCCAGGGACTCGTTCACGAAGTTCGACGAGAACCCCCCCTACACCCGCCAGAACTCTGACGAAGCCTTCGTCTACGAGCAGGCCGCCTTCGCCAACATCTCAGACTATCGCTACGCCATAGAGGACCTCAGGATCGACTTCTTCGGGGGTGCAGCTGTGGCCACCTTCTATCTCACCTACGGAGGGATGTTCGTCAACGACTACTCGTTCGAAGGGTCCCCTGTCAGCGGCAGGGCCAGGGTGACGATGGTGGTGGTGAGAACGCCCAGAGGATGGAGAATAGCACACGAGCACCTTAGCCGGTATCCCGACTGGGTCGCACAGGGCTCGGCCAAGAAGTAGCCCTGCCCAACGGTTAACTACCAACCTTCCGCCCTGGACATCGGTTGCCCCTCAACCTGTACGACGCATGGTATTTCATAATGGGCTTTCTCCTGGCCAACGGGGTGCCGCACTTCGTCTTCGGCAGGGCGGGCAAGCTCTTCCGCAGCCCTTTCGGACAGCGCTCGCCGCCGAAGGTCAACGTCGCCTGGGGGTGCGCGAACTTCCTTCTGGCGACCATCATCGGCCTCGCCTTGGCGTATCTGGGCCTCTATGACTCCTACTCCCTCATCCTGCTGCTCCTGGGCTTCTGGCTCATGGTCCTGAATTTCGGCTTCTCAATCAAGAGGTTCCTCAACGAATAGGAGAGGAGAGATGTGGGCCCGGCCGGATTTGAACCGGCGACCTCTTGACCCCCAGTCAAGCGCGCTAACCAAGCTGCGCCACAGCCCGCTGCCACGTTGCACCCGGGTTCGGAAGCGGCGGCCATGCATGCTACCGCGTGCGCGGTCGGCCGCTTCCAGCCT
>JAFMAW010000029.1 GCA_029784795.1 Nitrososphaerota archaeon
GTCCGGATCCACCTCCGCCCTGATGGCCCGGGCGGTCTCCTTCATCTCTTCAGGGGCAAATCTCTTCCTGTCTGTGAATCTGCCCTTGTCCTCCATCTTCACTGGTATGACATGCACGTGAACATGAGCCACGACCTGGTTGGCAGCCTCGCCATTGTTCTGGACGAACCTGAACCCGTCGGCATCCACCGCCGATACGACGGCCCTGGACACCCTGGACGCGACTCGGAAGAGGCCGGCGATGTCCTTCTCCTCCATGTCCCAGATGGTCTCCCCATGCTCCTTGGGGCAGACCAGAGTGTGGCCCCTTGAGAAGGGAAATATGTCCAGAAAGGCGACGTACTTCTCGTCTTCATAGACGATATCCGAATGGGACTTTCCCGACGCGATCAGGCAGAATATGCAGTTCCCGCCTGCCCTGGTGGGGGAGTTGAATGCTATCCGCCTGCTCGGGATCGCCTCTCGCCCACTGGATCCGGCCATGGTTACCCTCGTTCCGGCCGTCCTTAATACGCGCTCGGAGCCGACCGGCGCGATTGATCTGCGAGAGGTGCCACGCCGGTCAGATGACGGAGTACGAGCGCGAGGTCGGGAGAGGGGGAAAGAAAGCCACCATCAGGGGCGTCAGGTGCGCGCTGTGCGGCTACGCTGAGCTCGCCGACGACGAGGCGATCTGGTCAGCGGTCGGGCTCTAGCTTCGCCCCAGGGCCATCCGCTGGTAGGCCGCAATGAATTCAAGCGCGAATTTGTCCGCCTGCTTCTCGGTTCCGCGATGCTTGCCGCTGACTGACCTCAGGTGATGGTAGAACTCGTGAACCATCACGAAAGGATTGTAGAGGTATTCTCGGCGGGCCGCAAGTATCTCCTTTCTCCTCTGCGAGTAGACAGCCGCGACGCCCTTGGTCTTCCCTTCGACCACCCCCACCCCCAGCCTCGGCTCTGAGACCTTGTACCACTTCGAAAGGACGCTGATGGCCTCCTCAGTCTTCGAGTCCAAGATTAGAGCGACCACACGAGCCTGCATCTCCTCCTGCGAGGGACCCATCGAATGTCCGGTGGGGCCTCGCCCCACTTAAGCAATCAAACCTGTCGTTGTCAGTTGAGCCTTTAGTCAGCAATCATTGATTTCTCCGTTCAACTGGGAATCGAACTGTTGTGTCTGTCATGAACAGACGCAGGCACATAAGGCTCGACGGCCCGAAGGGAACCAGGTTCAGGGGACCGCCTTCCCTGTTCTCCATCGGTTAAGTGGAACCTGGTCCGTGGGCGAACCAAGGCCAGGGGCGTTTCTGCCTCATCAGCCCGGACCTCACCCGCGCCGCCAAAGGTAGGACCGCTGCCGCTATGAATTGGCAGGTTTAAGCACCAAGAACATCAGTGGCACTGGTTTGTCCGGAGTGAGGGCGATTGTTTCATGGAGCGGAGGGAAGGACAGCTCACTCGCTTTGCGGGAGGCGTTGAGGGCCGAAGACCTGAAAATAGTATGCCTCCTCACCACTCTGACGACTGACTACGACAGGGTCAGCATGCACGGGGTACGGAGGGAACTACTCACGAAGCAGGCGCTGAGCCTGCGGCTCCCCCTCGACGAGGTCTGGATCACGAAGGGGGCGTCCAACGCCGAATACTCCTCGGCGATGCGAAGGGCAATGCTCCGGCACCGCGCCAACGGTGTTAGCCACATCGTCTTCGGCGACCTCTTCCTCGAAGACATACGCCGCTTCCGAGAGGAGGAACTGCTGAAGGCGGAGATGCAAGGGGTATTCCCCCTGTGGAAGAGGGACACTCAGGAGCTGGCCGCGCAGTTCGTCAAAGACGGATTCAAAGCCGTCGTGTGCACCGTTGATCCGAAAGCTCTCAGCGCGAACTACTGCGGCAGGGAGTTCGACGAATCATTCCTCTCTGACCTTCCACCTTCTGTGGACCCATGCGGTGAGAACGGCGAGTTCCACACCTTCGTATACGGCGGACCGATATTCGAGGATGAGATCCCAGTCAGGAAGGGAGAGGTGGTGCTCAGAGACGGGTTCTGTTTCGCAGACATCCTCCCAGGCTGACTACGGCAGAGGACAGGCAGGGCCGTAGGCCGCGTTCTCCGCGCAGTAGACCCAGGCGAAGGTCGTCCCGTTGAAGACATGGATCTGGTCTGCGCCGACCTGGGCCACCTGCCACGAAGCGGTCTGATTGTATGTGAGGAGGAACCAGAACATGCTCTGCGTGTCAGATACGCCGCCGATCCCCGTCACATAGTGCTCTCCGTACTGAGGATACCAGGTTGCCTGCACGTCCCCGTTCAGCAGCACCAGCGTGACCAGGTAGCCGTTCCACCCTGGCTGCGCCCTGGTGTCGTTGTACCAGACGCGCGTGCCGTTCCCGTAGTCCACAAGCATGTTCAACTCGTACGATGGGGCACTCCTGCCGCTTTCACGGGCAAGGACCTGATATGCCGTCCAGAGGGAAGCGAGGGCAGAGCTGGCGTTCTTGTACGCCGAGGTGCTCGTGTTCAGGTTGGCAACGGCGGCGGCCAGCAGGTTGAGGGTCCTGTTGTAGTCCTGCAGGCTGGAGTTGTAGCTCTCCGAAAGCGCCCTGTAGCTGTTCAGGGCCGCATTCAGTTCGCTCGTGTATGTCTTGTTGGCTTGGGCCTGCTGCTGATCCTGGTAGTAGTAGTACGCTCCCACGCTCGACACCATGAGCAGGACAGCGACAAAGACGACAAGCATGCGGGAGGCCGAGCCCCTCTGATCCACGCTAAATCATCTACCTCCCGTCGGCGGAATCCGTCCTCTCCGCGCCATCCCCACCGCGTCGGAACTCCGGGCCAGGGTGCGCCAGGCGTACACAATGACCGGAGGGGCGACGAGGGCTCCGAGCAGGAAGTCGCTGAACTCGTGCAGTATCATGAATGGGATTCCGAGGATTTCGTACGCCATAAGGGCAGGGACGGTCCTTGCGCCTCCCAGGAGCCCCGTCACGATGTTCGTCTCAAAGTCCCAGAGGAAGGCGCATATCGCCAGCAGTCCACCGAAGAAGAGATTCCTGGTCGAGACCGCCGCCACGCCGCCTGGGCCGCCCCACCTCGATGCCACGTAACCCGCCAGCACGAACAGCAGCTCGCCCGCCACCAGAAAGGGCAGGATGGCCCCGGCGCTCCCCGCCGGGCTGACGAACCCCCAGGTCGTTTCAGAGAGGACTGCCACTGCGGCTCCGACCTTGGGGCCGAAGACAAAGGCTGCCACGAATACCGCCATGTCCAGGAGTTTGACGTTGGGGAGAGGGTAGAGGGCGAAGTCAGACCCGATAATCAGCGCAGTGAACACAGCGACCGCAGCGGTGTCTCTGTGCTCCATGGCTGGATGGATTATCCAACCATCTACATTTAAGCGCACCGGTCACCCAAATCTACAGAGCAAAGAACTGGTTATAGAGAACCAAAGGCCGAGCGACGCAGGATGACCGCGGTTTCGACCTTGCTCGGGCTCGTGGAGAGGAAAGAGCAGGGCCCCTCGCCCGTGTTCAGCAAGGAGCACGCCCTACTGGCATTCCTCACCATCGGGGCCGCCGGGGAGATCGGAAGGCAAGCGCTGGCGAGAAGCTTGAATCTAGGCGAAGGGTCGATGCGGACCGTTCTGAAGAAGTTTTCACAGGCGGGCTATGTGGAGGCTGACACGCTGGGCTGCCATCTCACGCCTTCGGGCAGGCGGCTACACGCCTCCATTCTGAAGAACATCCCATCGATGGTGGCGGTGAGTGACTCCCAGGTCGGGGTCGGCAGGTCTCAGGTCGCTGTCCTAGTACGGCCCCCCGGCGGTCCTGCCGCCAACGGGCTTGACCAACGCGACTCCGCAATCAGGATAGGGGCGACCGGAGCTACTACATACGTGATCAAGGACGGGAAGTTTGCAATTCCTGGAAACTCGCCTGACTGCGAGAGGGACTTCCCGGGGCCCGTCTGGCGGGTCCTCAGGTCCGAACTGGCGCCCGGGGATGGAGACGTGGTGATTCTTTGCGGCGCGGCGGACGAAACCACAGCTAGGCTCGGTGCCCTCTCGGCCGCCCTTACGCTTCTCTGACTATTGCTTGGTAGCCTGCTCGGCCGGGGCTGCCTCGGGGCCAGGTTGCTGCTTGTTCACTTGTCTGTTGATGGCGTCGGCGAAGTAGTGCCCTGTCACTATCACCTTCACCGACTTCACTCCCTTCACCTGCGCGAGGTTGTCCTTCAGGTCCTGGGAGATCTTCAACGCGAACACAGGCGGGCAGAACTGGGTGGTCGCATGGTACTCGACGTCCACGTTCCCGTCTTTGATGTCTAGCTTGTCGATGAGGTTCATCTCAACGATTGGCATTCCGATTTCAGGGTCGACTATTTTCGAGACCTGTCTCTGAACCTCCTTTACATCAACCTGCTCTGATGACATGGAAACCGGCGAAAACCTGCGTTTCCGCTAATAAAAGCTTGTCTTGGAATGACCCCCGATAGGCTTACACCGGTCCGGGGCAAGAGTTCGCTCATGAAACCAGAGCTGGTGCTCGAATCCATAGAGGCGGCCGCCCCCCGCCGGGGGTGGCCGATAATCGGACCCAAGAGAGGGGCCATACTCGATGAGGTGATAGAGAGCCACAAGCCGTCATCCATACTCGAGGTGGGAACCAACGTCGGCTACAGCGCCATCAGGATGGCTAGGCACCTAAAGCCAGGCCAGAAGCTCACCTGCGTAGAGATCAGCGAGGAGATGGCGCTGACAGCCAGGGCGAACTTCGAGAAAGCGGGTCTCCAAGGCTACATCGAAGTAATCGTGGGGGATGCTCGATTCGTCCTTCCCACCCTCGCTGGGAGCTTCGACATGGTCTTCCTCGACGCTGTGAAGGTCGACTATCTCGCCTATCTGAAGTCGGTCGAGAGGCTCCTCCATGCCGGGAGCGTGGTGGTAGCGGACAACGTGAAGTCCCACTCAGTAGAAGTGAAGCCCTACCTCGACTACGTGCGGAGATCGGGGGCGTATTCGAGTGCCTGCAGGGATGCTCCATCGAACTGGGGGGCGGACGAGGGGGACGCGGTCGAGATAAGCATCAGGCTCTGAACCCACGCGCCACGTCTGCCCATCTCGGGTCTCCATCGAAGGGCAGGTACACCCTCGCCCTGTCCAGGATACCACGATACTTGTTCTGGATCTCTCCCCCCACCTCCCGCCACGTCCCCTCCACAACGAACTCGGCCAGCATGTCGTCCCCCACCTCGGAGGCCATCCTGCGCCACTCTCCGTTCACGGAGAGGACATGAAGCCTTTCGGCAACGTCTTCCCAGTGGTGAAGCTCCATCACCCTCCTATAGCTCCGGGTGGACGCATAGAATGCGATCTGCCCCCTGTACGCTTCCCTCACCGCGGCAATCTCTTCCTCATTGTCCCCCACAGCGGCGAACACGGACGCTGCCACCTGAACTTCCGTCCTGCTCCTCCCTGCCTGGGCTAAGCCCGCTGACAGCGCTGGCTCGATGACCTCGCGGAGGTACCTGACCGTGTGGAGAGGGTGCACGTGGAGGCCATCCGCGACCGCTCCAGCTACCCTGCACATCATCCCGTTGACCCCGGCCACCAGCACCGGGATGGTGGGGTCCCTGATCGGGCCCGGGGTGAAGAACGGCGTCATGAGGTCGAGGGTGTAGAACCTCCCCTGGAAGTCCAGCTTGGTCCCACCCTGCCAGCTCTTCCACACAGACCTCAGTGCCAACACGTACTCCCTCATCTTCGGGGCGGGTGGATCCCACTTCATCCCAAACCGCCGCTCGATGTGACCCTTGACCTGGCTTCCCAACCCCAGCATGAGCCTGCCTCCGGAGGCGCTCTGCAGGTCCCACGCTGTGTATGCCATGGTCGTGGGGCTCCTCGTGAACGCCAGGGCTATCGAAGTACCCAGCCCTATCCGCGTGGTGGCAGCGGCAGCGAGAGCCAGCAGCACGAACGGGTCATGCTTCGTCTCGTTCGCCCAGAATGCGTCGAAGCCGTACTCCTCGGCCTTCCTCGAGAGCTCGGCCGCCTCCATCGGTTCGCCCACTGCCACCTCGGCGTCTATCTTCAACGGAGAGCACCGCCCGAGCGCGCTTCTTAAAGCCGGACCAATGGGGCCGGCTGCATCGCTTGGCGAATCTATCGGTCATCGCCGGACTGGCAACCGCCCTGTGCTGGGGGACCGGCGACTACTTGTCCAGGGGACAATCGGAGAGGATCGGGTACTACAGGACCCTGGTATATTCAATGCTGGTGACTTTCATCGTGCTTGTCGCCATCACACCCGTCCTCAGCCCCGGACTCAAGGCTCCGCTCTTCCCCACGGCCGTGCTCGTGGTCGCAGGAATCCTGAACTTCGTCGCCTTCAGCTTCCTCTACCGCGCGTTCCACAAGGGTGTCGTCTCAGTCGTCGCGCCTGTGGCCTACACCTATCCTGCCATCACAACGATACTCTCGATCGTCATCCTGGGCACCGTCCTTCAGTCCATGGAGATTCTCGCCATAGCTGGGATAATCACGGGGGTGATCCTGACGTCAACGAAGTTTTCAGAGATAAAACGGTCCATCGCCGGGAAAGGATCCGCAGGTCTCACGGTGGGCTTCATCCCCGCCGCGGCCGCCTCTCTCTTCTTCGGCTTCGTCTACGTGGGGGTGGGCTACGCAGCTCCGGTGGTGAGCGTCGTGATCCCGGTCATGATCCTTCGGATTGTGGGGATAGCGATGGGGTTCGCGCTGGCTCCGGCCCTCAAGCAGAGCGCCAGGCCCATGAAGGGGGTCTTCTCGAGAGGAATAATCGCCATGGGCGTGTTGGAGGCAATCGGCTTCCTTTCCTTGACGTATGGCATCTCGGTCCCCGGCGGGTCGCTCCCTGTGGTCACGGCATTATCCGGGATGGGAGGAGCAGTGGCCGGGGGATATGGGCTAGTGTTACTGAAGGAGAGGCTCGAACCCAACCAGATAATCGGAGTGGTCTTGTCCCTGCTGGGCGTCTTCGTTCTGCTGTATCTGGGGGCCTAGGCGCTGGAGTACTTCGCCGCCGTCCAGGAGGGGAGACGGCGAGTCAACCGGGCGCTGGCTGTGCTGCAGAAGGTCGCCGGCCCCTCCTACCCGATGCTCATCCTGAAGCTCGGCGTCGCAGAGTGGACCCCTGTCGGGGAAGAAATGATGAACAAAGTGGTCAGGGGGAAGAACGCCACCGCCGCCCTGGTAATATGTGACGGCGAGGGGAACTCGAAGGCGATGAGCGCCTGGATCCCGTCCGAAAGTGCGGATGGAGCCTCCCGGAGGCTGGAGGCCGAGGGGATTCCAGTCTTTCCCGGAGATGTCAAGCTCCCAATCTGAGCGTCCTGTTTATTAACTGGTCAAGGCCTAGAATAATCTGCGCCTGGCCTGCACCTGCTCATAGCTCCGAAGTGAAACCTCTGATTCGAAGCCTGAGCCGTGCTTGTTGGACGCAGAGAAATTGGGGGTGAACGAATGGCAAGATGCTCGGTTTGCAAGGGTCATGCGGTCGCATCATGCGCGGAGTGCGCGGCGCTAGTGTGCATGTCGCACTCTACTACAATCTTTGATGAAGGGAGCAGGGCGATGAAGACCTACTGCGGTAACTGTACGGCTAAGCGGATGCCCGTGTGGGTAGGCCGACGAAGGTAAGGCCACAAAGAGCCTTCCAGCGCAGCACCCGACCGTAGGGTGTCGACTGCGTCAGCGTAGCATCGGGGCCCTGAGGCTGTTCAGCCAGGCATTCGCTGCTCCGCGAGGCCAGACCGGGCAAGAGGAGCTGACGGCGCTAGAGTGCATCCATCGCGGCCATATCCTCATCGACCGTCCGCTCAAACTGTCCCTTGGCGGGCCCCTTCGCGAACAGACCCAGCATTCCCAGTTCCATGCTCGCCGAGTACTTGACTTCAGTACCATCGATTGCCTCCCTGAGGCCCATGGTGACCTTGCTCCCCTTGCCGTCTCCTTCCAGGGTGTCCACGTGGAATGTCCTCGTGGCGACGTCGAAGGCCAGGGTGTTGATGGACCTGATCTTCTTCCCCATCATGGCTGCATGCTGCTCGATCTTCATGACTCCCCCCTCGTTGCCGAGGACTTTCACCTCTTTGACGAAGTTGGGGTGCACTTTGGGAAGGTTCCCTGGGTGCATGTAGAAGTCGATGACCTTTGAAATCGGCGCCTTCGTCTTTCCTGTCTTTTCCCAATTTGTAGGCATGGCAAGACCACGGGCGGCGAGCCCTAATTAACGTGCGTCCACAACGTGCCATCTTCTCCCTCGGTCGTCAGGGCCTGGGGACGGCCTCGGCTGTCGATACCTCCTCAATCGAATATCTGTACCAACGCGTTGACGTAACCCGTCGCACCGTTTGGGTAGGTGCCTTCCCCAGAAGAAGTCTGCACCTTCCCTGCCGCGTCGACGGCCCTGGCTAGCACAGAGTACTCTCCAGCCGACCCTGGCTTCCACTCGTACGCCCAGAGCGCCCAGGTGATGTCAGAGATCGGAGGCTTGACCTGTGCCTCTTCCCACGTTCGGCCGTTGTCGAAGCTGACTTCCACCTTTGAAATTCCCCTGTCTCCGGCGAAGGCGTATCCTGCCAGGATTATCGAGCCTCCGTACTTGGAGAGGCTCGCCTGGGCCGGGGGGAGCGGGATGATGAACGCCTGGCTGTGCACAGTGGCAGTGTTGGTCCACCCCCTGGTCTGCCAGTAACCCTCGTAGACTGAGCCAACGACAGAGATCCTTTCCACCCACTTCGCGCTCATCATCCCATACAGCCCGGGGATCAGCCCCCTGAGGGGGTAGCCGTGGCGGACCGGGAGGTCCTGGCCGTTCATGCCGTAGGCGGCCAGGCTGTCGGGCATCAGAGCCCTGGCCAGGGGGATTCCCACGCTGTACCCGTCGACCGAATAGAAGACGACATACGTCGCTCCGGGGCCGACCCCTCCGGCGTCGGCCACCAGGTCAGAGATCTTCACCCCTGTCCAATTCGCGTTCCCAATCAGGTCCCCGTTCAGCTCGTTGCTCACGCATTCAAGGGTGGTGTACTGGCTGGTCTGGGGTAGGCGGGTAAGGTCCTGCAGAGAGTACGACTTCGGGGCTTTCACGAGACCG
>JAFMAW010000002.1 GCA_029784795.1 Nitrososphaerota archaeon
AGCAACCTGATACTCTCGGAGGACTACGTGAGCGCGCTGTCCAAGTCCCCGGTCCCCGCATACCACTCGCTCGATCGGGGGCCCATCGAGACTGTCCTCGCGAAGTTCGCGCCTGACGGCCTCGTCTTCAGGCTCGACGTATCCTCGCAGGAGCCGGCGGAGACCACCCTGGGGCGCATACTCTGGAACGACGCCTTCGCGTCCGGGTACCCTGACTCCCTAAAGGTGGCGCACCACCTCTCGATCTTCTCCAGGGCGGACGACCAGGCGCTCAAGGCCTACGTCGCGAAGCGGTTCAGGGTGAAGCAGCTCCACACCTTCCCCCTGCGGAAGATAGCACTGGGGAGCTTCAAGGGAGGGGCATAGGATGAAGATACTCAAGAAAGAGTCGGACGACATCCTGGTGATAGCCTCCCCCCGGGAGATGGTGAGGGTCGGGGACTACCTCGTCGCGTCCGAGCCCCAGCGCAGCCTGGTCCTCCAGGTGTACGACGAGAGGTATCTGGACGTCGAGGGGATAGAGGAGGAGATAGCCAGGGAGGAGGTGCTCTCGGCGTCGGCCCCGGGGGTCACGTCCGACCCCACCGAGCTGACGACCATCTCGACCATCATCCGGGACATGCGGATACTACTGTGCAAGGCCCGGGGGACGATATCTGACGGGCGGCTGACCCCTCGGGCCAACTGGATGCCGTCGAGGGCGAGCTCGACGGTGACCCGCCTGCTGATCGAGGACCTGGCCGGGGCGGTGGCCCCTCTGGGCATCAGGAACATCAAGCTGGGGACCGTGGACGGAGAGTCGTCCTTCGGGGTCCCCGCCGAGGCCCTGGACGGGAGGATCACTGTGATCACGGGGCGCAAGGAGTCGGGTAAGTCCCACATGGCCAAGATACTCCTCCGGGGCCTCCTGGAGAACGGCGCCTACTCGGTGGTCTTCGACCTGAACGACGAATACGGGACCATAGGGCAGCTCGGAGACGGGACGGACGCCGGCCAGGGGCGCAAGGTGAGGGTGATGAGGCCAGGGAGGGAGCTCAAGTTCTCGCTGGCGAGCATGGGGCTGAGGCCGATCACCAGCCTCCTTTCGCACTCCCTCGAGATGCCGGGGACCTCCCTCAGGGAGTTCGTGAAGATATGGGAGCACCTCGACAACAGGGACGAGCTGTCCCTCGCCACCCTGGAAGCGGCGATACAGCAGTGGCGGTGCAACGAATTCGTCAGGGACGCCCTCTTCGCCAGATACCACACCCTCGCGTCCTGTGGGCTCTTCACAGACTCCAGCCACCAGCAGTTCGACGTCCAGGACTTCTTCAACCTGAACAGGTCCGGGGGCGTCCTGGTGGTCTCCCTGAGCGGCGTCTCCCCGCTCAACAGGAAGATGGTGGTGGAGCTCATGCTCTCGAAGCTGGTGGAGCTCCTGGAGCGGAGGAAGATACCCCCTGTCTTCCTCTTCGCCGAGGAGGCGCACCTATACCTGCGTGACACCTACTGGGAGGACCTGATCACGCGGATGCGCCACTTCGGAGTCTTCACAGTCTTCGTGACCAACCAGCCCGACGCCATAGACCAGAAGATATACCGCCAGGTGGACAACATCTTCCTCTACAACTTCAGCAACGACTCAGACCTCGCCCTGGTCTCCCAGGCGTCCATGGCCGACGCCGACACGGTGAAGGCGATAGTGAGGACCCTCCCGCCGAGGATGTGCCTCCTCCTGGGGTACGCCGTCAGGAACCTCCCGGTGGTCGTGAGCGTCGACCCATTCGACTCGCCGGCCTCGGGGGCGACAAGGCGTTTCTTCGCTGACTCCATCGAGGTCGGCCCAGCCGCCAGGTAGCCTTCACCCCTGATAGTAGACGACCACCAGGCCCGACCCGCCGACGCCCCCCCACGCGCCCTGGCGCGCCCCGCAGGCGGTCGTGCTGGAGTAGGATCCCCCGGCCCCTCCCCCGCCTCCACCGGTGTTCGGCGCGGCGCTCCCTCCGGCAGATCCCGACCCGCAGGCGCTCGCGCCGCCCCCGCCAGCCCCCCCGTCGGCGAAGGGGGACGCCGACCCTCCGCCGCCTCCGAAGGCGCAGAGGCCGCTCGCTCCAGGGAGTCCCGTATAGATTGCGCCAGAGTCCAGCGAGTCCGCAGGGCTCCCCCTCCCAGGGGGCGTATAGAAGTCCCCGCCGCCACCGCCACCGCCGCCGTAGGTGGTGTACTGGAGCGCGTCGCTCGCGACCCCCGATGCCCCGGGCGCCCCGCCGGGGACCCCATCGCCGCTCCCGCCGTGAGGTGCTCCGCTGGCTGCGCAGAACGCCCCTCCTGCGCCGTTGTAGGCGAAATCCCCTCCTCCGCCCCCCTGACCTCCGCCACAGGACATGAACCCCCCGAAGGCGCTGGCTCCGCCGCTCCCTCCGCTCCCGCCGTTCGTGGTCGTCCCTCCGGCCGGCCCGCCTCCGCCCCCCTGTCCCACAGTGACAGCCACCGAGCTCGCTCCCTGCAGGTCGACGAACCCCTGGGCGAAGCTCCCTGCTCCCCCTCCTCCACCGCCGCCGCTCCCGGCCGGCCCCCCTGCGTCGGTTGCGCCCCCGCTCCCTCCACCTCCGCCCCCGCCTCCGATGCACATCACGTACGCCCAGCTGGCCCCGGAGGGGACGGACCAGGCCACGGACACCGTGAACCTCACCTCCGACCATCCGGGCTGAGCGCCTGAAGCGGTGTACCAGAAGACGTTGCCCAACGAAGTGAGCAGACCGACAGACGACCCGGGCGGGTTCCCCGACTCTATCTGTTCGTAGCGCGACGCGCATGTGGAGACCCCCGGGGAGCAGGAGCCCGCGGGGACGAGGGACGACACCGGCACCTCGCCGCCTGCAGGTATGGCTGCAGACGCCGCGAACGAGTATACCGTCCCGTTGGGGTAGCGCAGTATGACGTGGTTCACCGTCGCTGTGGCCCCGCCGCCGTTGACCGCCTCCAGCCCGGCGGAGGAGGCGCGGAAGCTCAGCGACTCACCGGCCCTAAGCGCGTCGACCCCCTGGGCCTGCTGCTCCGCCTGGGACGCCTGCGACTGCAGCGCCGAGGAATAGGCGAGGGTCCCCAGTGCCAGCATGAACACCAGGACGAAGATGATCGTCCCCACCACCGACGCCACCCCCTTCCGCCTGCGCGAGACGTTCGTCCCCACTCACTCCCTACGCGGGGACGACCTCGACCTCGACGGCCTGCTGCGCCCCGTCGGCGGCGGTGACTGTCACCAGGTGGCTCGAGCCGATGGCGAAGGGGTCCCCCGAGACCACCACCTCTACCAACACCGCGGCACCTGACCCCAGGGGGGTCGCCACCCTGACCGAGGCGGGGTCTGAGCCGGCGGCTGGGCAGGCGGACGCCAGGAGCCCCTGGTCGGACGGGTCGTAGACTGAGTAGCAGTAGCCGGCGGAGCTCGGGGCGCCGCTGGTCGACACCACGAACGATCCAAGGGCGGTCCCCGACGTGTCTGTCACGAGCACCGTCTCCACCGCCGAGTACGGGCCCTGCCTGATGCTCGCCCCGGCGACGGACACCGACCCGCCGCCCATGGCGGCGAAGTACCCAAGGGCCGCTTCCATCACCAGGGCCGCGCCCCCCATGGCCACCGCGATGAGGATGAACACCTCCAGGAAGCCTGCGACCCCTCTGCGGTCAAGTCTCAACTTGTACCTCTCCTCCCGCGGCGTCGAAGGCCACCACGGTCTGCCCAGATGGGTGGGCGCACCCTCCCAGGGTGATATGGAACGCCACGAGGGACCCTGGGTCGAGGGGAGGAAAGCCTCCGGAGATCAGCGTGGAGTTGACGACGAAGCCTGCCGGCGTGAAAGCCGCCGACCCATAGTCGTAGAGAGCCAGCGTGAGGTTGGGTCCCTCCTGGATCCCCTGATATGCCGGGCAGGCTGACGAGGGGGAGACTGTGGAGTAGACCAGGGCGACCTGCGTCCCGGCTGAGCTCTCGCGCAGGGACGCTCCGACGGACGCAGAGCCTGAAGCGAGGCCGAACTGGCTGGTCGCGGCCGCGACCACCATGCTCCCAAGGGAGAGGGTCACGCCTATCATCAGGAGGGCCGCATAGAGCTCGCTGACGCCTCGCCGAGCGCCCCGGGGGCGAAAAACACGGGAGGGAGCCGTGGTCCGGCCCCCTATTGAGAAACCACTGTGACCTGGGCGGAGGCAGAGCCGAAGAGGATGTTGATCGTCACCGGGGTCCCCGGGGCCCAGAACACCCCGGACCCGGAGAATGTCAATGGGCCGTTGAGCGTGAACGAAGTCTCCCCGCCGGGAGGGAGGGTCGAGGGAGCGGTCGCCCGGAACGTCAGTGGGATGCTGGCAGCTGTGGAGACTGACCACGTCAGGTTGCCTCCGGAGGTGACCGGGCAGGTCGTGGAGCAGGTCAAGCCTGTCCCGGTGCTGGTCCCGGTGAAGACCACCTGGCACGAGGTGGCAGTGGTGCAAGTTATCGGCGTGCCGCCGTTGTTCTTGAGCGCGATTGAGATGGCCGCAGGTGAGTAGGAGGTCGCCGCCCCCGCCCTGAGAGACGCGCCGACCACCTCTATGCTGGAGTTCGCCGTCGCGCTGTTGATGAGGTTGTAGATCGAGGCCGTCACGACGCCGCCGACGCCGAGGACTGCGGCTATGATGATGAAGAGGTCGAGGCTCTGCGAAATGGCTTTCCGTCGTCTTGTGATTTTCAACGTCCGACTATGCGGCCGGCGCTTATAACGCGCCCCCTTTCAGCGGAGGAGGAACCCGGAGAGTGAATGCGCGCCGGGGCCCGCGAGCAGCACCACCGCGGCCGCGGCGAGGGCGACGTTGAGCGACGCCCGCCAGGTGTTCCTCACGGTGAGGTCGGCCACCTTCGCGCCGATCAGCCCCAGGGCGGCGGCCGACACGACGATGAGGAGGTCAGAGACCGTCGAGAGCCCCGGAGGCGCCGCGCCGATATGAAACGCGCCGAGGCGGACTGCGGAGAGGCCGGCGCGGGTCCTGGAGCTGAACGTCGAGAGGATGGCCCTGACGAAGGTCACGCCGAAGGCGAGGAGCAGGGGGGACGCGTACGAGAGGGCGAGGTAAGGCTTCATCTCGGCGGTCGCGTTCTTCCGCATCTGGATCATCCTGTCGGCGAAGCTCGAGACCTGGAAGACGGTGTCGACGCTGCCTCCCCCAGAGCGGCTCATCTCCCCCAGGAGCAGGAACGTGAGCCTCCCCAGGGCGCTCCTGCACGTCGGCTTCGCTTCGTCGAGGGGGATCCCGGCCTTGGCCCTGGCGGCTACCTTCGAGAGCAGGGCGGCGAAGGGGCGGGGGTAGCCGCCGTGGGCCTCCATGGCCACCACTGCTTTGGAGAGGTCGTAGTCGTGCCTCTTGTACTCGAGGAGGTCCTTCAGGAACCTCGACAGCCCCGCCTCGAGCTCCCTCGTCTCCGCCATCTGCCTCCGCACGGACGCGCCGTAGACGGTGAAGAAGACGAAGAGGGCCGCAGCCGCGGAGGCCCAGGGACCGCCGGCCGCGGCGCCGAGGGCGGCGAAGGGGAGGGCTGCCAGCGCGCTCCTCCCCGCCTTCCCGTGGGGCGCTTCCTCGGGGGAAGGCTGCATCCTCCCCGCCATGTAGAGCAGCGCCACGGTGAACGCAGGGACCCCCACCCCGGTGAAGAAGGCGAGGCCGACCACGGAGAATCCGGGGGAGAAGACCCCCACCACCATGAGGAGGAGCGGGACGACCCCGAACACCGTTATCATCATGCTCCCTACGATCCCGACCCGGGTGACGTACCTGGCCCAGGCGTCCTCGAGCTCCCTCAGCAGCGAGCCGCTCTCGGCCGTGAGGTATGCCGAGACGTCCCCTCCGCTCCTGGCCTTGCTCGTGTACCCGAGGAGGAAGCTCCCCAGCTTCTTCGAAGGATGGAGGGAAGCGAGCCGCTCGAGGGAGTTGTTGGGGTCCATGCCGAATATCTCCACGTCACGGCGCACCAGCAGCGCCTCTTCCCTCATCGACGGGAAGACGTCGCTGGCCGACACCCCCTTCAGTATCGAGTAGAGGGGGACCCCCGCGCCCCCCAGGACCCCGACCAGGACCGAGAAGAAGGGGAGCTCCCGCTCCACCCCCTCCATCCTCCTTGCGACCTGGTCCCTCAGCCGGACCTCAGGGGCGAAGAACGGTATCAGCGGCGCCAGCGAGATGAAGAAGAGCCATGGGGAGACCAGGGCGCCGGCGACGACGGCCAGGGGGATCGACGCCAGGGCCGCCTTCGCAGCCCCGTCCACAGATTCCCACGCGATGGCCGCGGGGTTGCCGACCCGCCCAGACCTCTTCAGCAGGTCTGACATCCTCTGGGACCTCCAGAGCGCCGCCTTCGCCAGAGAACGTGTCCCCCAGCGGCTCCCGCTCCTGGCAGGGACGTCCTTCATCCAGCTTCAGACGCTCCTGGCCTCTTGCACCGAGAACTCCTTGACCATCTTCGAGAGAGCCCCCGGGTCCAGCTCCCCGCCGGCGATCTGGCCCGAAAGGCGGGCCGCCCTGAGCGCCAGGCTGGCCTGGACCGCGGCCGGGGTCCACCCGAAGCTCTCCGCTATCTCGTTCAGCCTGAACGAACGGTCGAGGACCTCGGCAGGGGTGGTCGGGGTGAACGAGTCGCCCGTCGGGTCGTACCTGAACACGTTGACGATCTCGTGCTCGTAGGGGCCGGAAGGCTTGAGCTCGTCGACGCTCACCACCCTCCGCACCACCCTCCCGTCCTGGAGGACGACCTTCCGCACTGTGGCTATGGCGGTGATGTCTCTGATGTGCCCCTCGGAGAACCTCATGGGCGGCGTGGTCAGCCTCTGGACGCACCTCTCCGCGTTCTCGGCGTGGATGGTGGCCATGGTGGAGAAGCCGAGGGTGATGGCCGCGGCCACGGTCTCCGACTCCTCCCCCCGCATCTCGCCCAGGCTGAGCACCGTGGGCGAGAACCGCAGGGCGAGCTTGAGGAGGTCTGCCAGGCCGTACTCGTAGCGCCCCGCGAGGGGGGACAGCCCGGCCCGGTAGGACCGCGTCTTCAGCCTCTGCCAGTGGAGGTGGTCCGGGAGGCTGATCTCGAGGACGTCTTCTGCGGTGACTATCTTGAACTTCGGGTTGGCGAGCGCCAGTATGGCGTTCATCAGCGTCGTCTTCCCGGAGTTTGCCTCCCCGCAGACCAGGACGTTGGTGGTCCTCTCGAGCAGGAGCCAGAAGTACGCGGCCATGAGCACCGACAGTGTCTTGTGGGCGTGAACCTCCTCGTAGGGGACCGGCGATCCAGCCGCCTCGCGGGCCCCCAGGGCCGGCCACCGTGCCTTCTCCGGCGACGCGAGCTGGGCCAGGGTTATGGGGCTCTCCCTCTGCTTCCTGATGGCGTAGGTGGACCCCGGCCTCGAGATCTCGTCCCCCAGGGTCGCGGTCACCCTCCTGTCAGAGGCCCCATGCAGCGTCACCTCAAGGGCCGGCTGGGCGAGGGAGACGGTGGTCCCGCCTAGTTGGGCGAGCCGCCGTATGAACGCCTGCAGCCTATCCTCGGACGGATATACGACGTCGGTCTCCATGAACATGTATTCCGAAAAGTTCCGATGGATCACCCTGACCGGCCTGTCGTACCTGACCGCGGAGATCTCTTCGATGAAGTCGTCGCTCATCAGGGGGTCTATCTCCCAGAACCCCGCGAAGTCCCGCAGGAGGAAGTAGAGGAGCTTGTCGTGCGACTCCTGGGCCACGGCGACGAAGCCCGCCTGCTCCGCGGTCCGCCAGACGTAGTCTGCGACCACCTCCCTGGGGTCCCCGAACGAGCCGGTCGGGATCGAGTCCAGCAGGTTCACCCTCAGGACCTCGAGCGCCCTCGCCTCGTCCTCGCTCAGCTTCGGGGACCTGACGAGGTATCTCCCGACCCCGTCCTGCTCCACCACGAACACCTCTGCGGACGCCTCAGGCTTCGCCCCGGCAGGGACCCTGTAGGTGTCGATGACGCCGGGGATCTCCTCTGGCGCTTCCACCCTGCGCTCCGGCTGCGCGTCTTTGGCCGGACCCTTCCTCCGAAGGAGTCCCCTCACGCGCGACATCTCGCAGTGAGCACGCCGCGGACATTTAACGGGCCCCGCCGTCCGCGCAGGCTCCCGCACCCCCGGAGCGAAAGGATTTGATGTCGCGCCAGTGACGGGGGGCGCCGTGAAGATCGAAGAAGTTGAGGTGACCGTCCCCGAGGGGCATCAGCTCATCCTGGGGCAGTCCCACTTCATCAAGTCGGTCGAGGACGTCTACGAGGCGTTGGCGACGTCGATGCCGGGGATCAGGTTCGGGGTCGCCTTCTGCGAGGCCTCTGGCAAGTCGTTGATCAGGTCAGACGGGTCGGACCCAGGATGCGTCCGTCTCGCGACGGACTGCGCGGCCCGGATCGCCGCTGGGCACGTCTTCGCGGTCTTCCTCTCGGGTGCCTTCCCGATCAACGTGTTGAACCGCATCAAGGGGGTGGAGGAGGTGGCGCAGGTCTTCTGCGCGACGGCCAACCCCCTCACGGTGGTGGTCGCCGACTCGGGGAAGGGGAGGGGGGTGCTGGGGGTGATCGACGGGGGTTACCCGAAGGGGGAGGAGGGGCCAGAAGACAGGAAGGAGAGGTACGAGTTCCTTAGGAAGCTGGGCTACAAGCGCTAGAGCCGATTTTCACCAAGCAGACGGTGAGACGTGAATTCACTTTCGCGTCACCCCCGCTGTATCTTACCGGCTTCAGATGCATTTTCTTAAAAGCAAGTGCCCTTCACAATGGGCAGGTGACGTGGGCGTGTACACGAGCACTGAGCAGCAGGCGGCCCCTACCTGCGAGGTCTGTGGGCGGAAACTCGGCATCGGCTACTATTATTCATGCCACGTCTGCTCCCGTACCTTCTGCTATGCCCATGCGCCGCTGAGGTGCGACCACCTGGCGGTCAAGCAACCGGCGAAGAACGTCCTCGTCAGATAGGGATAAACCTGTCCCAGCGCTCTCCCCTGCGTTGAAGGTCTATCTTTCTGTCCCGATGATCGCGAACAGGGCGCTCCCGAGGGCCACGGAGATGGCCAGGGCCATCGCAGACGCAGGGCACACGGTCACCTCCCCCTGGGTCCTGGGACCGATCGAGAAGCGGGACGGCGCCGCAGTCAACATCTTCCGCCGGGACAGGGACGCGACCGAGGCCTCGGACGCCATCGTGGCCGACGTCACCGACCCGAGCATAGGGGTGGGGATGGAAATAATGGCGGCCTACAAGGCCGGGAAGCGCATCATACTCCTGGCCAAGAAGGGGAAGGTCACCTCAGGGATGCTCGTCCACATGGACGCCAAAGAGACCGTGGAGTACGAGAGGGAGGAGGACGTCTACCTCTCGCTCCTGCGTGCCCTGTCGCGCTGACCTGGAAGGCGGCCGGGGCTCCACCGCATACGCCGTCGCAGCCGGCGCAGGTCAGCGGCTCCGCCACCTCCTGCCTCGACTACCTGGGCACGGACGAGTGCGCGAGCTAGCAGCAACGCCCCCGCGCCGCCGTCCGCCGAAGAAGTATCGTTTTATCCCCCGCCGTCCCCGGTCCGCGCAATGAAGTCTGAGGTCAGGTCGAAGGGCGCCCCGGAGCCCATAGGGCCGTACTCACAGGGCGTCGACGCGGGCGCGGTCTACTGCTCGGGCCAGCTCGGGGCGGACCCCGCGACAGGGAAGCTCGAAGACGGGGTCGCGGCGCAGACCAGGCGTGCGCTCTCGAACCTGGGCCAGGTCCTCGGTGCCGCCGGGCTTGGCCTGCGCGACGTGGTGAAGACGACTGTCTTCATGGCCGACCTGTCTGAGTTCGCGCAGATGAACGAGGAGTACGGGAAGCACTTCTCGCCCCCCTTCCCGGCGCGGTCCACGGTCCAGGCGGCGGCCCTCCCCAGGGGGGCGAGGGTGGAGATAGACGCCGTGGCGGTACGCTGAGCTTCAGCCCCGCGACCAGGATTTGCGGTAGGGCCCGCGCCTCCTCTTTCTCGCCTTCTTCTTCCGGGCCGACTCGGCCAGCAGGCTGTCCTGGTGGGCCTTCACTTTTTCATCTTGGCGTAGGCGACGATGCTGAGCATCCCAGCCACCTTGAACGCAAGCTCTTTGTAGACCAGGGCCTCCGGCGAGTCGGGCCGAGAGTTGACCACCGGGTCCCCCCTGTCGGTCTGCTCCCTCACGGCGACGGCCAGCGGTATCTCGCCTAGGAAGTCAGCCCCCCTCTCCGCCGCTATCTTCCTGCCGCCGCCGCCTGAGAAGATCTCGGTCCTCTCGCCGCAGTGCGGGCAGACGAAGTAGCTCATGTTCTCGACCACTCCAAGTATGGGCGCGTCCAGCCGCTTGAACATGGCGAGGGCTTTCGCGGCTATGCTGAGGGCTGCGTCCTGGGGCGTCGTGACTATCAGGACTCCGCCGAGGGGGACCGTCTGCGCGAGGGTGAGGCTGGCGTCGCCGGTCCCCGGAGGGAGGTCGCAGATGAGGTAGTCGAGCTCCCCCCAGTCCACCTGAGTCAGCAGCTGCCTGACCGCTCCGGCCACGAGGGGGCCCCTCCAGATGACCGGGGTCTCCTCGTCGTAGAAGAACCCCAGGGACGCCACCTTCACGCCGTGGGCCACCGGAGGGATGACCATCTCGTCCCTGACCTCCGGCCTGGACTTCACTCCCATCATGAGCGGGATGTTGGGACCGTAGACGTCCGCGTCGAGTATCCCGACCTTTGCCCCAGAAGCCGCCAGCGCGCAGGCCAGGTTGACCGCCACCGTGGACTTCCCCACCCCGCCCTTCCCGCTGGCCACGGCGATGATGTTCTTCACCCCCTTCAGCACTTCGGCTTCGGCGTAGTCCCTGGTGGCGTAGACCATGGAACCTGTCTTCATCTCCACCTCCTTCACCCCCGGGATGCCCTCCACCGCAGCCCTGGCCGCCTCCTCCAGCCTCGAGCGCAGGGGGCAGGCTGGGGTGGTGAGGTTGAGCGTGAACGTGACCCTGTCGCCGGCGACTTCGACCTCGTCGACCATGTGGAGGGAGACCAAATCCCTCCCCAGCTCCGGGTCCTTGACCGCGGCCAGCGCCCTGATCACGTCCTCCTTGTCTGCCAACCTGGCGCGTGCTCCGGCCGGGGGCTTAAATTTCCTCCCTCAGGCGGAGTCTTTATCGCACCCGCGAGACGCGCCGCGCGAAGTGGGCATCATGGAGGTAATCCCGGTCCGCGGTCTCGCCGAGGTCAAGCCGGGGAAAGACCTGGGGGCGCTCATCGTCGCGGCCCTGCGCAGGGGGCGCCTCAGCCTGAAGCGCGGGGACGTCGTGGTGGTCAAGCAGAAGGCCGTCTCCAAGGCCGAGGGGAGGCTCGTCAGGCTCGCGGATGTCGTCCCCGGCGCCCGGGCGGAAAGACTGGCGAAGTCTCAGGGGAAGGACCCGCGCCTCGTCGAGCTCATCCTCAGGGAGTCTGTGAGGGTGGTCCGGGCCGGGCACGGCGTGATCATCACGGAGACCAGGCATGGCTTCATCTGTGCGAACTCCGGCGTAGACCAGTCGAACGTGGGCAGAGGTGTGGCGGCGCTGCTCCCTGTGGACTCTGACAGGAGCGCCAGGGAGATCAGGGCCACCCTCGAGAAAGCCTCGGGGACTCGGCTCGCGGTCGTGGTCACTGACACGTTCGGGCGCCCCTGGCGGCTCGGCCAGACCGACGTCGCCATAGGGTGCTCTGGTATCGACCCCCTCGTCCGCTACGCGGGGAAGCGGGACAAGTTCGGCTACACGCTAAGGGTGACCCAGCCAGCCGTGGTCGACGAGATCGCTGGCGCCGCGGAGCTCGTGCTGGGGAAGCTGGGCGGGACACCCGTGGCCATCGTCAGGGGCGCGAGCTACTCCAGGGGGGATACCGGGGTGAGGCCGCTCGTGATGCCCAGGGCGAGGGACCTGTTCAGGTGAGCCCATGAAGGTCGTCGTCCTGGCCGGGGGGACCGGCTCTGCCAAGCTCCTCCGGGGGGTCCAGGCGCTGGGCGTCGACATGACCGTCGTGGCCAACGTCGGGGACAACGCCTGGATCTACGGGGTCTACGTCTGCCCAGACGTCGACATCGCATGCTACGCCCTCGCCGGGATGTCAGACAGCGCCCGGGGGTGGGGGATACAGGGGGACTCGTTCCAGGTGCTCGACCAGATGGCCCGCGCAGGGGTCGAGACGTGGTTCAGGCTCGGGGACAGGGACCTCGCCACCTGCCTGGCGAGGACCCAGATGCTCAGGGACGGGCGCACCCTGACCGAAGCGACTGAGGCCCTGGCGGACAGGCTAGGAGCAGGGTGCGCCGTCCTCCCGGCCTGCGACGAGCCCGTCCAGACCATCATCTCCACCCCACAGGGAGAGCTTGACCTCCAGGAGTTCTGGGTGAGGGAGAAGGGCCGCCCGCGGGTCCTGGGAGTGAGGTACAGGGGCGCAGACCGCGCGCGTCCCACAGCCAAGGTCAGGGACGCCGTCAGGGGGGCGGACAGGGTGGTGGTCTGTCCCGCCAATCCGGTCACCAGCATCGGCCCGGAGCTGGCGGTCCCAGGGTTCGTCAGGCTGCTGAGGTCTGCGCGGAGGGTGGTGGCGCTCTCCCCAATGGTCGGGAACCGACCCTTCAGCGGGCCGGCCGGGAAGCTGATGAGGGCCACGGGGGTCCCCTCCAGCTCTCTGGGGGTGGCGAGGCTCTACTCCAAGTTCGCAGACGCCCTGGTGATAGCAAGCGAGGACAGGGGGATGGCCGGCGAGATCCGTCGCCTGGGGCTCGACTGCGCCGCCGCAGACATTAGGATGAGGGGGCCGTCAGACGCGGCCAGGGTCGCCAGGGAGGTGCTGGCCGCCTGAGAGGCCTGGCCTTGGTGATACCTGTGAAGTCGTCCGGGGGTAAGTCGAGGCTGTCCGGGTTCCTGTCGCAGCCGCAGAGGGACGAGTTCAGCAGGCTGCTCCTCGAGGACGTCCTCGACACGGTGGTGGAGGCCGGCCTCGCAGAGAGCTGCTTCGTGGTGTCCTCCGACCGCGGCGTCCTCGAGCTGGCAGAAAGCCGCGGGGCGCTGGGGGTCCTCGAAGAAGGAGACTCGGGGGTGAACGCCGCGGTGGAGGCGGGGGCGCGGGCGAGCGGGGCGGATACGGTCCTGGTCCTCCCATCGGATCTTCCGCTCCTGACCTCTGCCGACGTCGGCGCCATCATCGGTCTGTGGGGCGGGGGGGCGGAGGTCGTCATCGCGCCGTCCGTTGCCTTCGACGGGACCAACGCCCTCCTGTATCCCGCGGCCGCGGGGCTCTGCCTGAGCTACGACCGCAACAGCTTCTGGAACCACCTCGCCTCGGCGGCGAGCTCGGGGCTCTCTGTCGGGGTCAGCACCAGGCCGGGGATAATGCTGGACATAGACTCCCCGGACGACTTCAGAGGGCTGGCTTCGTCCGGGTCCGACCGCAGGGCGGCCCGGTTCTCGAGGAGGGCCGTGGGTTGAAGGGGCTCCTCCTGAAGAACTGCACCTTCCTCGACTCCTCGGCCGGAGGGGTCTACTGCGAGGGTGGACGCATCGAGAAGATCTACCGGGGAGGGGAGCCCGCGGTCCCGCCCGACGCCGCGGTGGTGGACGCCAACGGAGGGACGGTCCTCCCCGGGCTCATCGACTCCCACTGCCACCCTTTCGAATACTCATGGCTGAAGCGGAACCTCGACCTCCGAGGGACCAGCAGCGTAGTCGCCCTCCGCCTCCGGATCCAGGCCGGGGTGCTCAGGGCGAAGCCCGGAGAGTGGGTGGTGGGGATGGGCTGGGACCAGGAGGCCTTCCCGGGCCGGAAGATGCCCGCCAAGGAGGACATCGACGGGGTCTCCCCGGCAAACCCGGTGGCCGTGACCAGGGTCTGCGGCCACGTGGCCCTGCTCAACAGCGCTGCCATCAGCCGGCTCGGCCTGGGGTCGAGGACCGGGCCTCTCTTCGAGCGCGGCCAGGGCGGCGAGCTGACCGGGATAGTGAAGGAGGGGGCCCTGACCGAGGTCGGCGCGAGCATCCCGAAGACCGCCGAGGAGCTCGCCTCCGGGCTGCAGGCGGTCGAGTCTGAGGGAGCCCGGCTGGGGCTCGCCGCCCTGCACACCATCGTCTCCCCTGACGGGTTCCGCGAAGAGCTCGCGGCTCTGGCCCTCCTCGCCACAGAGGGGAGGCTCGCCCTGCGGCACAGGATCTACGTCCCCCCTGACTCCCTGGGGCTCCTGGGCGAAGGGAAGCTCGGGCCGAAGCTCGCGGGCCCCCGGGCGAGGATAAACGGGGTCAAGATATTCGCCGACGGGTCCCTCGGCGCCAGGACTGCCGCCCTGCGCGAGCCCTACTCCGACGACCCGTCGAACTCGGGGCTTCTGGGGTACGGAGACGAAGAGCTCGCCGCCCTGGTCGAGCGGGTCGACTCCATGGGGCAACAGGCGATCATCCACGCCATCGGGGACAGGGCGGTCGAGCAGGCCATCGGCGCGCTCTCCAGGGTGACCGGGGCCACCAACCCGCGGAGGCACAGGATCGAGCACGCGGGACTCATCCCCCGGGACCTGAGGTCCAGGATGGCCAGGCACGGGATCAGGGCAGCGGTCCAGCCGTGCTTTGTGACCTCGGACACCTGGGCGCAGGAGAGGCTGGGTGAAGAGAGGATCCGCGACCTCTATCCCTTCCGGTCCATGCTGAGGGAGGGGCTGGTGGCCTCGGGGGGCTCCGACTGCCCGGTGGAGTCCCTGAGCCCCATCCTCGGGGTCTGGTCCGCCATGACCAGGGGCGGGATCGTCCCGGAGGAGGCCATCGGGATGGACGAGGCCCTGTCGATGTACACCTCCATGGCGGCTTCCAACGGGTTCGACGACCACCCCTTCGCCGAGGGGAGCCCAGCCGACCTTACGCTCCTCGACTCCGCCGTGGCCGGGATGCACCCGGCGCTCTTCCGGAAGGTGAAGCCCTTCGCCACGGTCGTGGACGGGGTGCCCGTCCACTCCTACGGCTTCGGCTGAGCCTTCCTGAACTCCCCAGACTTCCCGTCGTAGCCCAGCAGGTCGGCATAGATTGCCCAGTGGATCAGGAGGGTCCGCACCAGCGCCTCGTTGAGGTCGGGCTTGTAGTGCCACTTCAGGCCGATCTCCGCAAGCGAGTCGGCGACGTCCTGGGCCGTGACGACCTTCTTCCTCGACACCAGGTCCAGGGCCGTGCGGAAGGGCTCGATGGTGGCGACTCTGTCCTTCAGCATCCTCATCTTGTTCCGCGTGGTCTTCTGGAACTTCAGGCCAAGCTCTGTGAGCAGCACGTCCCCCTTCTCGGTCCTCACCAGGCCGAGCATCTCGGCGGCGTCCAAGATAGGAAGCAGTACCGCGATGTCAGCTCCGAGTTCGTCAGCGAGCTTCGGGACGTCGACCTTCCCCCCGATGCTCCCGGCTATCTCGACCAGGCTGATCACCTGGCCGGCCCTCACGTTGCCTGGCATCATCAGCGCCGTCGGGAGGGGTCTCGTCTCGGTCAACTACGCCGTTCTCCACAACGGTCCTGACTGTGATTTAAGGTGAGCACCAACGCTCATGATAGCAGGGTGTACACCTTGTCTACCCACTGGAAGAACTCTTCAGACTTCTTGTTCCGCGGCCTCGGCATCTTGACCTCCACCTCGCCCACCACCCGGGCCGGCCTGCCGGAGAGGACCACCACCTTGTCCGCGAGCTCGATTATCTCTTCGACGTTGTGGCTCACGAGTATCACACTCTGGACCGATGTCTGGGGGTTTATCAGGAGGGTGTACGTCTCCTTTCTCAGGCGCTCGGCGGTGAGGTCGTCGAGGGAGCTGAAGGGCTCGTCAAGGAGCATGACCCTCGGCTCCGTGGCTAAGGCCCTGGCGACCCCTACCCTCTGCTTCATCCCCCCGGAGAGCTCCCCCGGGTAGACATCCTCGAAGCCCGACAGCCCGGCTACCTCGAGGGCCGCCTTGGCTTTCTCCCGCTTCTGCTCCTCAGTGAGGTCCTTGCGGGGGCTCAGGCCGAAGAGCACGTTCTCGAGGGCCGTCCGCCACGGGAGGAGGACGAAGTTCTGGAACACCATGGACACGTCCGCCCGGGGGCCCTTGACCTCTGAGCCGAGGACCATCACCTTCCCCGCGGAGGGCCTGATGAGCCCGGCGACTATGCGCAGCAGGGTCGACTTTCCGCAACCCGACGGACCGGTGATGGCCACCAGCTCGTCCCTCTTCGCGGTCATGGAGACGTCGACGAGGACAGGGAGCGGCTCCCGCTCCTTGTGGTAGTCTAGGTTCACGTGCTCGACCGCCACGATCGTCGTCCCCGCGAGCGGCTGGGCTTGCTGCTGCGACAACATCGCGGCCACCTTCGCCTAGCGGTTATACGTATACCGCTTGGTGACGTTGTGGTAGAGCCTCCTCCAGACCGTGAGGTTGAATGCCACGATGAGGATGGTCATGCTGACCACCGCGAAGAACAGGACCTCGAGGTTCCCCGAGTCGGTCGCTATCGTAATCGTCTTCCCTATGCCGATCCCCACCTGGGTGATCGGCCCCTGCGAGGGATTAGGCTGGAAGTACTCCGCTATGATGAGGGCGTTCCAGGCGCCTCCCACAGCCGTGATGGCCCCTGTCACGAGCGCGGCCAGGGCGCTGGGGACGTAGACGTTCCTCCAGGCTGACAGCCTGCCGACCCCGAAGACGTGAGGCAGGTCCTTCAGGTCCCCCGGAATGGTCCTGACGCCGGCCATGACGTTGAACACGATGTACCAGAATATGGACAGGAAGATCACTATCCCGGCGACCGCTTCAGGCTCGTGTCCGATCACGGGTATCAGCACTATCAGGGGGAGGAGGATAGGGGCGGGGATCGAGGATATCACTTCCAGCAGGGGGGAGACGGTGTCGTAGAGCTTGAAGTTGAGGGATATCGCGACCCCCATAGGAAGGCCGACGGCTATGCAGATCGCCACGACGTACCAGACCCTCACGAAGGAGTACGCAAGGGCCACTAGGACCGACGACTCGGTGGCAGCCATAGACTGGAGGGAGGGGATGGCCCCCAGGTACAGGGTACCCGAAGACGCCGCGGCCACTAGGATGAGGCCCAGGAATATGGCCGCGAATATAGCGACGGCGTACTTGAGGCCCCGGCTGAAACGCGAGATGGCGGAGGTGAACCTGGTCACCCCTCTCCCCTGGGTGAGCAGGAAGAGCTTCGAGACGCTCCTGGCGCTCACCCAGGAGTAGGCCCGCATGATCGGGTCCCTGTGCGTCTCTCTGGGCTCCTCCATCATCTTGAACCTCTCGGACCAGAGCGCGAACTCCCTAAGGAAGAGGAATCGCCACACGATCACCGCCCCGATTATCCCGACGACGAGGAGCACGTAGTTGCCATATTCGAACGGGGGTCCCGTGAACTGTTCGACGGCCACGCCTATGCCGTACTGGATGGGGACGTTCTTGGTCCCAAGGCTGATTATCTCGCTGGCGACCAGGAAGAACAGTCCCACAGCCCAGGAGATCTGGGTGTTGTAGGCGACGCGGCTCATCGACGCGGGGATGTAGATGCTCCTTATCCTCTGCCAGGTCCCAGCCCTGGCGACGTCAAGAAGGTCGAAGTAGTCCTGAGGGATGGCCTTGACCGCCTCGTACACCCCGAATGCTATGTTCCAGGACATGCTCGTGAAGATGAGGATTATCACCGCCAGGTTTGCCCCGATGAAGTCAGGGAACACCCCGTAGACCGCTGCTATGACGAATGGGAAGAAGCCGAGGACGGGTACCGACTGGAAGATGTCGAGGAGCGGGAGGATCACGCTCTCAGCCTTCTTGCTCCTGGCGGCCCAGATCCCCACTATGAGCGCGAAGATTATGCTGAGGCCTAGGGCGAGTATCATCCTTGTCCAGGAGGCAAGGATGTCGAGGGCGACGACACCGAACTGTAGGGGTGCTATAGGAGCTCGGCGGCGCGCGACCGGAGACGTATTTACAGCTTCCCGGTCTTGTGCCCTCCGATTGGTGGAACCCTGACCCTCGGGCCCGCGGTTAGGGTCGACGGCAACGCATATCTAACAACCTTGAAGTCCGTCCACCGGTTGTCCGAGGAACAGTGATGTGATAGAGAGAGAAGAAGAGAGCAAGGAGATGAGGGTTGCTGAGAGCAACAGCCTCCTCTTCAAGGGCCCGACCGTGGTGGCGGCACTGGTCTGCGCCGTCGCCGCGGTCTTCTTCTACGGCGTCGGCATAGGGATAATCTTCGCCCCGGTCTATCTTCAGGGGACCTTCCTGGTGGACCTCTCCACGGGGAACGCTCCATCGCAGGGGCTCTTGAACGTCGTCGGGGCGGTCATAGTCACCCTCGGTCTCGCCTACGTGATCTCGGCTTACCTGCTCTGGTCGGAGAAGCACTGGATCAAGGGGGTCTACGCGGGGATCGTGGTGTCCATCGTCGGGATGCTCGAGAGCGGGCTCGACACGACCTTCGCCCCCGGGATGGCGGCCGCGGGGATGATAGTGAACGTCCTGATAGTGACCCTCCTCGCCACGGAGACATGGGAGGCGCGGAGAAGGGCGCTATGATGGCGGCGGGGTGCACCAGATGCAGATGAAGATGGCGATGCCGACCCTCGTCATGGTCGGGATAAACATAGTCTCGGTCGTCGTAGTGGTCAGCAGCGTCATAATACCCTACTCGGGGGCTGCGGCCAGCAACTTCTCCTATGGCCATCACAGCGGACGGACGTTCACAGCCACCGGGTCCGTGGTCACCAGCGGCTCGTCCTCGTCGGCGACCACTGCATCCACCACGCTTGCAGTATCCAATCAGTCTTCGGGCGGGGGCCATTCCCAGACCACCGCGACGGTGCATGCCACTACTTCTTCCACGGTCACCAGCACGAGCGACTCTACGAGCACCACCAACTCGACCAGCACCACCGCAACGGCGTCGACTGCTTCCACCACCCATACCGCCGTGGCCAGCAGCACGAACTCGACGACCACCACCGAGAGTGTCACCACGACTTCCACTTCCCAGTCCACTTCCCAGTCCACTTCTACGTCCGAGACGTCGTCCACCGCGGTGACGACCTCCACCGCCAGCACCTCCACCAGCCAAACGTCCTGTGTCGTGACATTCGACCTCCCAACAGGGAGTTACGCCTCCGGCGCGACCGTCTCCGCGTCGATCACTCCGGAGTGCGGGGCGAGCGCGCGGTGGCAGCTCACCGACAACGGTACCAAGATAGCCGGGGCGACGAAGCCCTGCGCCAAGGGAGCGCAGTGCCTCCTGTACGCGTCGAGCCCCCCGTCCCCCGGGAGCTACGTCTTCAGCGTGACAGTCGACAGCGGACACCAGGTCAGCATCGTCTCTGAAAGCTCGAGCTTCACTGTGGCCGCAGGCCAGTCTGCCACCTCCATGATCGTCGTCGCAGCCGCAGGCTTCGCTCTGGTGGTGGCTGTGGCGACCAAGGACGAGTGGAGCGCCGCGAAGGTCGGACGCGGTCCGGAAACCGAGGGCTAGCGCGCCGGGACCTTCCGCGGCTGCACGTCGGGGAGCGTCATGCGATATACGTGGTGCTCGACGAGTCGAAGCGGCTGACCGTCTCGTACTCTCCCTTGTCCCTGAAGAGCGTGAACCTGCCCAGGTCTGGGAAGAACCTGTCGAGAGGCGCGCTGGCCATCATCGCGGCCATGTGCCCCCGTCCCAGGTACTCGCCGCTGATCTGCTCACAGAGCTTCCTCACCTGATGGTCGCTGGTGTATCCGAGGCTGTGGAGGTACTCGTGGAGGAGGATCATGAACACGTAGGAGTTCCGCTTCACCTTTGACCTGGAGACCCCCTCCACTATCCTGAGGAGGTTCCTGTTCATCACTATGGCGTTAGAGCCCATCTCGTGGTAAGCGCCCACCGAGTTGGGGATGTCCCCAAGCACCAAGGTCAGCCCTGCCCTGTGCATCCCCAGAGACCGCTCCGTGGCTGCCTTCACCATCTCGAATATGTCGTCGAACCCGTCCGCCGCAGAGAGGGCTCGCTTGTTGCCGTAGACAGCCATGTTGCCATGACGCGGCGGATGTAATTAAATCCCGTCCCCGTCAGATTCTCTTGGCCACGCGGACGCTCAGTACCCCGTTCACGTAGGTGGTCTTAGCCGTCGACGGGTCTACGACACAGTGCAACGGCTTGACTATCTTGAAGTCGTAAGACTCGACCCGGAGCCTGTCGTCTTCGGCTTTGACGTCGAGGTCCATCCTGGTCCGCCCCGGCGCCACCATGATGAAGGTCACTTCGTCGGCCCCTTCGATGAGCTCACCGGGGTCGCTCTCCACTTCGGGTCCAGGGTCGCCGGCTCCCCGTTGGGCCACCTTCGCGATCTCCTCGAGCATGTCCTCGAGGGGGTCCCCGTCACTTGTCGACGGCCGCATCCTCCAGCTCTATGTCGTACAGTTCGAAACCCAGGTCGTCCCACCGGAAGGGCCTTGATAAGACAGCGGGTGCCTGCGCCTGGGACGCCACGTTATCACCTGTGTAATTACACAGATGATATATCGTCTGCGAGCGAACCGAATTGACCGATGCCATGCCGGAAGTTGACAAGCCACGCCCTCAGAACCTGGCTTGCCGCACCGGCCGCCCTCAGCGGCCGTCCGTGGAGCGAGACGACAGGCTCAGGGAGGGCGGCCTGCCGTGCGCCGCCGGGGGGCCAGCAGCCTGTGTCTCAACTTGTTGACTCAAATCTACCAAAAAACATACCAACTGGCGTTTTTATCGTCGTAATAACCAGCGGCATCAGTGCCAGTAATCTTCCGAGTCCTCCTCGGGAAGACCGGAAACAGCCTGAGGGTCACCCTCCCGCGGCCGATAGTCGAGGGGTTCCAATGGAAGGAGGGGGATGAGATCGTGCTCTACGTCTCTGAGGGCCAGATCACCCTCGAGAAGGGGAGGGGCGCAGGGGAGCTGAAGAAGGGAGCCAAGGCCAAGGGCCAGAAGCCATAGGCCGAGCCAAGGGCAGTCCTCGTGGGCGCATAGGGTCGAGGAGCGGGGTCCCGCCACCGACGCCTGGGCCAAGGAGCGGGAGCGAATGATGCAGAAGTGGGACGTCCCTCTTAGTCTTGGGAAGCTTCCTGAGATATTCGTCGATTTCGCCGGGTTGTATCTTGAAAGCGTGAGAATCAGAGCTCAGTACAAGCGTCCCGTCGAGAGCGACCCTCGTGAGCTTGGTGAGCTCGTTGCGCTCTTCGATGCGAAGCTTGTTAAAGCTGCGCAGGCATTGTATCGGAAGTCGCCTCAAGAGTTCGAGGGTATGCTTTCTAAAGTAAACGAGCTTCGCCAACTGGTCCGAAAAATGCCAACTGGACTCTGACGCTCTCTTCATTCCCGGTAAACTTCGGCATGAGCGCGCGTCCTGAGAAACAGTATCTCCCTGGTCCGTGGGTCCACCGCATAGAGGATCCTGCTAGAGCTGCCGAGCTCGTATGCGAACGTCCCTCTAAGCTGCCCGTGCTTGGGGACCCCGAACCTCCTCGGGTCCTCGGACGCCGAGAGGACGTGGATCGCCTCAAGAACCCGCCCCTTCATCCTCTCGTCTTTCTTCTTGTACCCCCGCTTGAAAGTCGGGGTCAGGACGATGCTCCAAGCCAATCTAGGACGAGTCTAGCCACTTTGCCGCGTCCTGCGCTCTGTCGAATCTTCTGGCTTTGCCTGCCCCGATCTCCTTCCGGCTCGCCCTGGCCTCCTCGACCTCGGCCTCGGTGAGCTGGGGCGAACGTTCTTGCTTGGTCTCGACGGCCCTGGCCATGACTGGCGGCTTCATCCCTGCCCTTCTTAATAATCTAGTGCCCAAACTCCGGCGCCCCGAAAGTGCCGGCCTGACATGGGGGTTCTTTCCGCTTTGGGCACAGTCTACCTGAGCGTGGGGATAGTCGGCCCCCGTGTCAGGCCCCGTCCCCCTCTGCCCAGACTCGGTTTATCTAGAGGTTCCAATAACGTTTTATCCCCACGGCCCTCAGCTCGCCATGTGGATACGAAGGACCACCTGAGAGCCTATTGGAGGCTGACTAAGCCGCGCATCTGGGGCCTCCTGGTCTTCACAGGGGCGATAGCGATGCTGGTCGCCTACAAGGCTACCCCTGGCGCCTCGCTCACGGCCGGCCTCTTCCTTTCGGGGGTGGTCGCCCTGGTCCTCGGGAGCGCCTCCGCGGAGGTTCTGACTAACTACCACGACAGGGACATCGACGGGATGATGAAGAGGACCATGAACAGGGAGCTCCCGGCGGGGAAGATCAGGCCACGCAGCGCCCTCGTCTTCGGCCTCGTGATGGCAGTTCTTTCTGTCCTCGTCCCGTTCTTGCTGATCAACGCGATTTCAGCCGGGTTCATGCTGCTCGGCCTCGTCGACAACATCGTGGTCTACTCCCTCCTCCTCAAGCGGAGGAGCTGGCTGAGCATAATCCTAGGCGGGATCTCGGGCGGGATGCCTGTCCTCGTCGGCTACACGGCTGTCTCCGGCGCCGTCACCCCGCTGGCGCTCTACATGTCTGCCCTGGTCATAGTCTGGATCCCCACCCACATCTGGAGCCTCGCCATCTTCAACAGGAACGACTACGAAGCGGCGAAGGTCCCCATGCTCCCGGTCGTGTTCGGGGACAGGGTGGCGTCCATCTGCATAGCCGGGACCAGCGCCCTGCTCACGGTCTTCTCCGTAGCCATCTTCCTCTTCACCCCGAGCGTCAGCATCTTCTACACCGCCACGGCCGTCGTCCTCGGCGGCGTGGTCCTGGTCTACAGCGGGAGGTTGGCGCTGAACCAGAGCCGGAAGACCGCCTGGACCCTCTTCAAGCTGACCAGCCCCTACCTCACGATAATCTTCCTCGTCCTCGGCGTGACCTTCTGGCTGGCCGCGTAGGCCGACCTACTCTACTCGGGGCCCGCGCGGCGGGCTGGCTGTCCTTCCGTGCGCGCCCTTCCTGGGCAGACCGCTGCCGCGTCGCCCGGAACGCCGGTTGTTAACGCAGGGCGCATCATTTGGTTGCGCGCTTTTGAGCACCCTCTTCTAAGGCCCTCCGCCCTATCTGGACAGCACGGATGGAACCCCTAGGCCAGCTGCGCAGGCCGCTGGAGATCGCACCCCGGGAAAGGCCGTACACGACCATAGCCAGCCTCCCTAAGAACAGCACCTCACTGGCGGTACGGGCGGTGGACGGGGGCGCGGACGCGATCATGCTCAACATCGAAGGGGATGACAACTCGCACCCCAGCCACTTCGGGAGCTACGACCTGCACGACGTCTACATCAACGACGTCATCTCTACGGTGTCGGTCCCCTGCGGCATCTTCGTCGGAGGGGCGAGGCTCCTCACTGAAGAGTACTGGGAGCGGATAATGTCAAGCAACTTCAGCTTCGTGGAGATGTACGCCCACCAGATGCCCACATTCGTCCTCTCTGACTCGAGGGTGAAGAAGATCAGCGCTGTCTCGACCGGCTACATCCTCGAGCAGGTCAAGCAGCTCTCCGCGATGGACGGGATCGAGGCAATAGACATGGCCACTGTCCCGCACCAGATGCTGGGGGCCCCGTTCAGCGTCCTCGACTACGCCACGCTGGGGGTGGTCACGGGACTCGCCGTCAAGCCGGTGCTTCTCCGGACCCAGAAGAGGCTCGCGCGGACAGACATCGACAGGGTCGTGGCCCTGGGCGTCAGGGGGCTGGTGGTGGACCCGTGCATCCTCTCAGGGGCGGACGAAGCGTATAAAGACGAAATAGCCAGCCTCGCCCCAAGGGGCGTTCTTGCTGAAGGACAATAGGCTGCAGGCGGTGGTCCTCGCCGGGGGGCTGGGGACGCGGCTCCGGCCGTACACCTTCTTGCTCCCCAAGCCCATGCTCCCGGTCGGCCCCAAGCCCATCATGGAGCACCTCCTAGAGTGGCTGAACAAGTGGGGAATAGAGGACGTGGTCGTCTCCACCGGGTACCTGGGGAAGATGCTCCAGGAGTACTTCGGCTCGGGCGCCGACTGGGGGATGAAGATTGCCTACGCCACCTCCGCACGGCCGCTTGGGACGGCCGGCCAGCTGAAGGCCGCGGAGAGCAAGATCAAGGGGCGTTTCGTCTGCGTCTACGGCGACCAACTGCTGGACTTCGACCTCGCCAAGGCGCTTGAGTTCCACCAGAAGAAGAAGGCGGCGGCCACCATGGTCCTGATGAAGTACAGCACCGAGCTGAAGTACGGGTTCATGGAGACTGACAGGGATGGGCGTCTCACGGAGTGGAAGGAGAAGCCGACCATCTCCGGGTACATCAACGTGGGCTGCTACGTCATGGAAAGGAGCTTCCTCCGCTTCATAAGCCCCGGGAGGGTGTACGAGATGAACGACGCGTTCAACGAGGCCAAGGCCGCGGGGGCGCGCCTCTACGCAATCAAGGTCGACGGGACCTTCACGGACATAGGGGACAGGCGGTCCTTCAAGGAAGCCAACAAGCTCTACACCAGGAACCTCGGGGAAGGGGACGACTCCGGACGAAGTTAGTAGTCTTCGAAGACGAGCACCTCGGGGGCTTCGGCCCCCTGACCCGCCTGAGGCATGCCAGCCTCCTACGCTGGGGGACCAAGACAGTCCTCGAGGCCTTGGCCGAAAGCATCCCTGACGCCAAGGACATCGTCCTTTGGGGGAGGCCAGAGCTGGCTGCCGTCTCCAAGGGGGGCGGCCGCGGCCAGTACAACGAAAAGGTCCACGGTCAGGCTTTCTTTGTGAACGCGAGGGCAAGGCCCAGCCAGGGGCTCCTCTCCCCCGCCTCCGAAGGCGGCCCTTTCGCCATGGTTTCAGGGGGGGAGCTGGTCGCTGCGAAGCTGGACAGCGTCTGGTTCAGGCCGGGGGTCATCGCCAGGAGCGTCGCGGCCAGCATAGCCAGGAAGGCGAAGCGCGTCGCCCCTCCTCCAGACCCGCTCTTTGCAGGATACTGGGACATGGTGGCGGGCAACGGGCTCGCCATCGCCGAGCAGGCGCGGAGGTTCGAGGAGGCCCTCCCGCTCCCTAGGGCGGTCGCCACCATGGGCCCGGCGTCCAACCTGATGGTCGCCGAGGGGGCGGAGGTCGAGGTGAACGTGACCCTCGACGGCAGGCTGGGGCCGATAGTCATAGAGAGCGGCGCATCCGTGGAGAGCTTCAGCAGAGTGATGGGCCCCTGCTACCTCGGGCCGAGGGTAAAGCTCCACTCAGCCCTGATCGGAGGGGGGACGTCTATCTTCGAGGCTTGCAAGGTCGGGGGGGAGGTGGAGAACTCCATCATGCTGCCGTACAGCAACAAGGCCCACCACGGGTATGTCGGCGACGCCTACGTCGGGTCATGGGTGAACCTGGGGGCCGGGTGCGACTTCAGCAACCTGAAGAACACCTACGGAGTCGTCCGGCCGCTGGTCGAGGGGAGGAAGGTGGACACCGGGATGGTGAAGCTCGGCCCCGCCATAGGGGACATGGCCAAGGTATCCATCGGGTCGCTGGTCTACGCCGGTAGGTGGGTGGGGACCGGGTCCTACGTGTCCGGGCTGATACAGGAAGATGTCCCGAGCTTCACCTACTACGACGGCGGCGCCGGGAGGAAGGTGGAGCTGGAGCTCGAGGCCGTCCTGGAGACCCAGAAGCGGATGATGGAGCGGCGCGGGCTGAGCCTGGGGAGGAGCGAGGAGGCGCTGGTACGCAGGGCCTTCGCGTCCACGTCCGCCGAGCGCAGGAGCGCCGGCGCGCGCAAGGGGAAGATAGCTGGGCAGGGCCTCGTTCCTGAGACGGCGAAACATTAATCATCGAAGCGGGAGGGCGGCGTGGGAAAGATGAGGGACCAGTTAGGCAAGCCGCTGATCTCCCGTGTGGACAGGTCTGACGTGTATTCTTCCTACGCCGAGTGGCCCGAGCTGGCGGCAAAAGGCTACTCGTCCGTCGCCTACAGGCCGATGCGGGAGCATCGGAGGCTGGCGATCCTCGGCATGGGCGGGTCGGCCTCCGCGGGGGACGTGATATCGGGGTGGCTCGCCGCCAGGGGGGGCCCGGAGACCGTCGTCTACAAGGGCTCCCTGCCTGAGATGGACATGAAGGACACCCTGGCCATAGCATGCAGCGCGTCCGGAGGGACTCTGGAGACCATACAGATGACGGCGAAAGCACTGGCCAACGGCGCTGAGGTGGTCGGCGTCTCGAGCGGCGGGAAGCTGAGGGACGAGGTCGAGCGGGCAGGGATGGCGTTCATGCGGGTCCCCGAGGCCAAGGCCCCCCGCTACATGCTCCCCTACATGCTCTTCGCCTGCGTCGGCGTGGTCGACGCTGCATTCGGGCTGTCGTCCGATGGGGAGGCGAAGGAAGCCATCGCAGCGCTCAGGCGGGTCTGGGCGACCGCCAAGGCGGAGGTGCCCGCCCCGGAGAACTCACAGAAAGCGTTCGCCCTCAGGCTCTGGAAGCACGTCCCCAAAGTCTACGGGACGAGGGTGACCCGCGGGGTCGGGGTGAGATTCTGCAACGCCGTGAACGAGAACGCCAAGGCCAACGCCTTCTTCGAAGAGGCCCCGGAGGCGATGCACAACGACGTCGAGACCTGGGAGGTCCCTCACAGCTCCTTCATCCCGGTGATACTGAAGTGCTCGGCGGACGATCGGGTGCTGGCGGCCAGGCTCGGCTGGTTCGCGTCGGCCCTGCGAAGGAAGGGGGCCGTTGCGCTGACGGTCGAGGGGGAGAGCGGCCCCCTGCTCGCGGAGCTGGCGTCCATGGCCTACCGGCTGGACATGGTCTCCTACTACATGGCCATGGCGAAGGGGGTCGACCCGCTCCCGACGAAGATCCTGACCTCGCTCAGGCACAGGCTGGGCTCCAGCTAGGCTGCCCTACTTTATCCCGACGAGCTGGGCGAGCTCCTTCCGCGAGCTCGCACCCAGGACCTGGGCCGCCGCCTCAGGAGAGACGTCGTTGACGTAGATCCCTCCCCCGAGCTCGAGGCCTGTCCAGCGCTCCTTGCTGGGGAGTATCTCGATGTGCCAGTGTATCTGCTTCGTGGTCTTCTTCTCGGACGAGCTGTGGAACACCATGGTGAAGCTCCGCGAGTCGAGAGCCTTGGCCAGACCGCCGAGGGTAGACCTGAGCATGAGCGCCAGGTCCATCATCTCCTTCTGCGACAGCTTCAGGATGCTAGTCATGTGCCGCTTGGGGTAGACCCAGAACTCGAAGGGGTGGGTGGAGACCCAGGGGGTGAACGCGAGGAAGAAGTCGGTGGCGAGTATCTGCCTTGGGCCGCCGGTCTCGGCGGCCACGACCTGGCACATGGGGCAGACCCCCAGGTCATTGAGCGACGTCTGGACCGTCTCGGCTTCGACCTCCACCGAGGGGGGGACCCGGGGCGTCGTCACCATCTGGATGCTCGGGTGTACGGCGGTGGGGGTCCCTTCCTTCTCGCTGTTGACGTAGACGAGCACGTAGCTGACCCCCTTCTGCGAGTAGAGCCAGCGGACCTTGTCCTGGAGCGAGGCGAGTATGTTGGTCCACTGCTCCGTGTCAATCTTCGAGAACGGCTGGTCGTGCCTCGGGGTCGCCACCAGCACGTAGTGGTGCCCCGTCGCCGGCTCGCTGTAGTGGGGGGCCTCGCCGTAGGAGGGAGGGGCCACCGGCGTCACCACGGGGGCCTTCGCCGGGAATATCCTGACCGACCAGTTCTTCACCACGTCCCCCTCGGAGTCCGTCTGCTTCAGCAGGGTGTCCCCACGCTTCACCAGCACCAGGTCAGCTGGGGGGGTCATCTCCTCGTTGCCCGCGCAGTAGTTGCACTTCTCTACCCTCTGGGGTATGACCTGGCCGGGCCGCAGCCCCCTGTCGGGGAGGATGATAGAGAGCTTCTCCGTGAAGTAGTCCTTGCGAATCTCTACCATGGCCGCTCCGCGCGGGAGGGGCGGTATTAGCGTTTGGGTGACCTGCCGCGAAAGGATGAAATGCACCCCCGGCAGCCGTTGGAGCCTTGAAGTTCGGCTACGTGTTGCTCGACGGGTGCGGGGACAGGCCCGTCCCGGCGCTCAACTACACCACCCCACTGGAGGCCGCCTACACCCCGAACCTCGACAGGATAGCGGCGAAGTCGAGGCTCGGGACGGTCACCACCGTCGGGAAGGGGATCGCTCCGGAGTCAGACATCGCTGTGTTCAACATGCTGGGCTACTCCTTCCGCAAGGGCTACCCGGGGAGGGGGGTGGTCGAGGCCGTTGGCGCGGGGCTCGAGGTGCGCGACGGCGACCTGGCGTTCAGGGCGAACTTCGCGTCGGCCAGGGGGAGGAGGATCGTCGACCGCAGGGCCGGGAGGGACCTCGCCCAGGAGGAAGGGGAGCTCCTGGCCGAAGAGGTCGGGAAAATCTCCCTGAAAGGCGCGAGCGTCAGCTTCAGGACGACCGTCTCCTACAGGGGCGTCTTGGTCATCAGGGCCCGGCGTCCGCTCTCCGCGTCCGTCTCCAACACCGACCCCGCCTACGTGCGCGTCGGAGGGTTCGGAGCGGCGAAGGCGGTCACCGGGGAGGACGAGGTGATGAGGTGCGTCCCGGAGGTCAAGACCGCTGGCGCGACCCTGGCCGCCGAGCTGGTCAACGAGTTCACCGCGAAGGCGCAGAAGGTGCTGGAGAAGAGCGAGGTCAACAAAGAGCGGACGGCTGCGGGGAAGCTCCCGGCCAACTGCGTCCTCCTGCGCGACGCCGGGGACCACCTTCCTGACCTCCCCTCCTTCGAGGAGAGGCACGGCCTGAAGGGGACCGCCCTGGTCGAGTTCCCAGCCGAAATCGGGATAGCGAAGCTCCTTGGGATGAAGATGGTCCCGATCGCAGACAGGCACGACATCAAGGAGAAGGCGACCAAGTTCTTGTCGGAGGTCAGGGAAGGGACTGTCGTGTACGTGCACATCAAGGGGCCGGACGAGTTCGGCCATGACGGCGACGCCCGGGGGAAGAAGCGGAGCATCGAGACCATCGACAGGGACTTCTTCTCCGCCGTCAAAGGGGCCGCGGAAGGCTTCACGCTCGGCGTGTCCTGCGACCATGCGACCCCCTGCGCCATCAAGATGCACTCTGACGACCCCGTCCCACTGCTGGTCACCGGCCCGAAGGGGGACGGGAGGAGGTTCACCGAGGCCAACGCCAAGCTAGGCTCGCTCGGGCGCCGGGCCGGAAAAGACGTCCTGGACCTGGTCACGGAAGCGCCGGTCAGACGGAGTGGCGCTTCAGGCCCCTGACGGCCTCGACCGCCACGTCGATGGCGTCGTCCACCCCCGCATGAATCACGAACTCGTTGGTGACCCTGTTGCCAACCACCGCGAGGACCGCTCCCGTCTTGAGCCCGAACAGCCTCCCCAGGGTGAATATCGTCGATGCCTCCATCTCGAAGCAGAGGACCTTGGCTGCGGCGAGGTCGTCGACCAGATGAGCGCTCTCTCTGGCCGTGTACCCTCCGAAGGACGGCCGCCCCTGGCCGGTGTAGAATGAGTCGGTCGAGGCGGTGATGCCCACGGCCGCCTTCTTCCGGAGTGAGGCAGCGGCCTCGGCCAGGGCGACTGTCACCTCAGGGGTCGCCGCCGCCGGGTAGCCTGGGGCGACATACTGGGAAGTGGTCCCGTCCATGCGGACTGCCGCGTCGGCGACCACCAGCGAGCCCACCCCCACCGCGCGCTGGATGGAGCCGCAGGTCCCCACCCTGATCATGACTTCGACCCCGAGCCCGGCCAGCTCTTCCACAGCGATGGCGGTCGACGGCCCTCCGATGCCGGTGCTCATGACGACCACGCTCTCGTCTCCTGCCTTCCCGCCGTAGGCGACGAACTCCCTGTTGGAGCCCAGGGGCTTCGCTCCCTGGAGCCTCTCGGCGACGAGCGGGACCCTCCCAGGGTCCCCCGGAAGGAGGGCGACGCGCCCGACGTCATGCTTTGCCAGCCTGATGTGGTATGGCCGTCCTGCTTCATCCTTTGGTTCCTGCGCCACCTTACTCCACCCCCCCGCTGCGCCCTTGCTCCAAATTTTTCACTGGCTCCTGTCCCTCTAACTCGGCGGCGAGTAGCAGCTTCGACACCTGGGCTCGTACATCTCTTTCCCGCCGACCGCTATCAGCGGGGAGTCCTTGGGGGCGGGCTTGCCTGCGGTCAGGCGCTGTGTCCTTGTCGCCTCCCGGCCGCACACCACGCAGACCGCGCTGAGGTATCTGACCGTGTCTGCCCTGGCCGCGAGCTCCATTGTGGTCGGGAACGGCTCGGCCTTGAAGTTGAGGTTCAGGCCGCAGGCAATCACCCTCCTCGCGGCGGCTAGGCTGTCGAGGAGCCCTATGATGGAGTGGGGGAAGAAGTTCACTTCGTCCACTCCTATGGCGTCAAGGTCGCTCGACTCCGCGACCTCCTCGATCCTCCTGACGCCCTCGTCAGTCGACGCCACGGAGTAGGCGTCGTAGCGGAGCCCGTTGTGGGTCACGACCTCCTTCTCGCTGTACCTCCGGTCGAAGTCGACCTTGAATATCGCCCCCTTCTTCTTCGCATAGACCTCCCGCTCGACCAGCCTGATCAACTCCGAGGTCTTCCCCGAGAACATGGGGCCGATTATCACTTCGAGTGTCACTCTTCCGGCGACCGCCCCGACGCCGATTTATCGTTTCCCTCGGCTCGTTCGGGGGGCGTGCAGGGAGGCGCGTGCGTGCTTCGGTGCGGCTCCGCTCTGGCTGGAATAACAGTCGCTTCTGCGTTAGCTCGGGAGGCAGTCTCCGCCTTCGTCCGCGTAGAGCTTCTCCACGTCATGGGCCTTCCGGGCCACGAAGTACGACCCTTGGCCGTTCCGCATGAGGATCGGGGGCCTGGGCTGGCTGTGGAAAGGCATGTTCATGACCAGCGAGTATGCTCCGACCTCTCGGAAGACGACCAGCTTCCCGATGCTGGCCCCGCCGAGCTTCGACCTGCTCGATATCGGGAAGACGTCCAGGGGGTCGCAGAGCCTCCCGACGAGGGCGACCTTCTGAGGCGACGGCCTCCCGCCGGGGACGACCTCCACCGGGTACTCGTGGCGCAGCAGAGCCGAGTCGAGGAGGACGTTGTATCCGGCGTCGACGTAGATGTACTTCGCGTCGCCGAAGCTCTTGACGTTGACGACCCGGGTCACCAGGACCGTGGACTCGGCCGTGAGGAACCTGCCGCTCTCGGCCACCAGGGTGAACCTGTCCCCGATGCTCTCGATGAGACTGTTCAGCTGCCCCACTATCTTGGTCCCGAGGTCCTTAGGCGTGGGGACCTTCTTACCGTAGGGGACCGGGAGCCCGCCCCCGATGTCGAGGGTGCTCACCCGGAAGTCTCCGAGTTGCCTCCGCGCGCCCAGTATGAACGCCTCGAGCTTCTCTATCGCTTCGGCATAGCACGCCGGGTCTTCGATCTGGCTCCCGAGGTGGAAGTGGAAGCCTTCGAACTCAAGCAGCGGGGTCCCGAGGATCTTCTTCAGGACGTAGAGGGCGCTGTCGGCGCTCCCGCCGTTGAACTGCAGCCCGAACTTCCCGTGCCCCATCGACCCCCTGAGCTCCGCGTGGACGTGGACCTCGGGATTGACCCTGACCATCGTCTTGACCTTGACGTTGGCCCTGGCGGCGGCCTCGGCCAGGTTCACAAGCCCGTTGTAGCTTGCGACCACGACCTTCCGCACGCCGGCCTTCAGCACCTGCTCGTACTCGGACGCGGTCTCCGTGATGCTGGTGTATATGACGCTCTCCGAGGAGCCTCCTGACTTCTGCACGAAGGTGAGCTCGCTGGGGGCGGTGAGGTCGAACAGTATCCCTTCGCTGGTGAACGCCTTGATCACAGAGGGGTTGAAGTTCGCCTTCACAGAATATGCGACACGGAAGACTCCCTTGTACTCGCTGAATCCCTGCTCCATCTCAGACACCTTCCTCCTCAGCGTCGCCTCGTCCACCAGGAAGTACGGAGTGCCGTGCTTCTCTGCTAGGCTGTACAGGTCCGAATCGGAAAACCTCGGCGCCGCTTCACCCGTGGGCGATACGGGCTGCGTGCGAGTGTCGACCAACTTTTTGTTGAACGATACGGCCGAGAATTTTCTCTTATAAGATTATCTCCGCGCGAAAAAATTTCTTGCGTCGTACGTGTCGAGTTCAGTCGACGCCAAAGACGCCGGGCGCGCCTGCTTGCGTCGGAGGTCAGGCCGCAGGAGCGTTCTAATCACGCCGGCATGCGAGCTCGACGTGCGCCGCTACTGGGTCTACATCCTCAGATGCTCTGATGGGTCGCTCTACACCGGCTACACCGTCGACCTGCGGAAGCGCGTCGCTCTCCATAACGCGGGGAGGGCGTCCAAGTACACACGAGCCAGGGTCCCCGTCGCCCTCGCATATTCCGAGGCAGCGCCAACCTTGTCCGGGGCGCTGAGACGGGAGGCAGAGATAAAGAAGCTGAGCAGGAGCGCGAAGCTCCTTCTCTGCTCAGGGAAGGCCGCGAGAGCGGGACAGGGCATCAGCTAGGCTCTCCGGCGCAACAGATGAGTTGTCGCTGTGGCTGTTCTTACTTTCCGACGACTATTTCGATCGAGGAGATGTTCCTGGTCTCTGGCCCTTCGCCAACGACCTCGGTGCTGATGCCGATGTCCTTGACCTTGAACTGGCCGTTCCCCAGCCGCTTCGTGACGATCTCTGCGACGTCTACAGCCCTGCTGATTGCCATGCCTCTGGCTTTCACCACCACTTCGCCGGCGGAAGCGAGCTGGATGAGCGCGCTCATGGCGTAGTTCATCACAGGCTTCTGGCCCACGAATATGTGGTTGGTTGGTGCAGACCTCTGGGCTGGCGCGCTCGGCGCCGCTGGTGCTGTGGCCCGTTCGGGTGCCTTGTGTCCCTCTGACGAGTTTGTGTCGGATCTCTTCTTTGGCATTTGACTGACCTTGCTCGCCACGGCCCCCTAGTCGCGTATATAACCACATGGGTGCCGCGGGGCTAATACTCGCTGGGGTCGACGAGGTTCCTGGCGGTCCCGGTCTCAAAGTACATCCGCACGTTGGCGGCCGCAGCCGCCTTCATGTCCGAGAGGTCCTCGCCGAGCGGCGCCCCGGACATGTGGAAAGTCCCGGCGAAGTTGGGCAGGTCCCAGGCGGCCGTGTCGAATGACTCCCTCGCTCCCTTGACCCAGAAGACGTCGGTGGCGAACCTGCTCTCTGGCCGCTCCTTCAGCCAGCGGACGAGCCCCTCTTCGCTGACGCTCTCCCCCCTGCCGACGTTGACGACTATCACAGAGTCCTTGGCGGCCATGAGCGTGTCGTAGGTCACGATCCCCCTGGTGCTCTTCGTGAGCGGCAGCGCCATCACGATGGCGTCCGCCTCCTTCACCTTCTCCGCGAGAGAGGCGATGGGCGCCCTCTCGTCGAAAGCTTCGGGGTCCCTGAACGACCTGGACACGCCCACCGTCCTCATCCCGAGGGACCTCGCCAGCCTGGCGACCTCTGTCCCTATCGAGCCGGCTCCGACGACGACAATGGTCTTGCCCCGCAGCTTGCGGGGGGTCGTCCTCGCGTTGCGGACGTGGACCCCCTTCGCGGTGCCGAGGAGGAGCCCCCAGGCGTGCTCGGCCACCGCCTCGGTGAAAGCGCCCGCGTTGGAAAAGAGCTTCGCCCCTGGCGGGAGCGACGAGAAGTCGAAGGCGTCGACCCCTGCGGACATGGCCTGTATCATCTTCAGGCCTTTCATCTTTCCGAGAAGCCCAGGAGGTATGCGGTGGGGCCAGCAGATCAGAGCCTGGCAGCGGGCGAGGACGGCATCGTCGGCCCGGCCTTCTATGAGCTCGAACCCTTCAAGGGCCTCCTTGGCCTTCGGGGGCAGTGAATCAGTAGAGTAGACAGCGACCCGGGTGGACATCGAGGCTCTGGCTAGCTCGCGAGCGCCTTGATAGGTATGTCCTGGGTGGTCCCGTTCGGCAGGGACCTCCTGATGGATATCGGGAGGGCGTCGGCTTCGAGCTCGAGCATCGCCGTCTGTATGGGTCCCCGATACACTCCTTCCAAAGAGACGAAGGCAGGGGCGCCCATCGCGAGCTGGAGCGACCTGGCTCCGACGATCCTCGCCCTTTCGAAGCGGGTGAGCTTCGGCGGGCCTATAGTGACTTCGAAGCTTACCGTTGGAGCTTTAGTCCTTTTCACAGTCTTTGCAGGGGGCATCTATGAGACCAGGAGTTGTTCTCGCCCTTTTGGGTCGGGACATAAGTCTTTTCCTGTCCGTCCCCGACGGCGGACCGAAGACAGATTTACCCCCTGCAGGAAAGCGGTCAGCATGGCCGCCGAAGCGCCGTCAGCAGGGTCAGTGTCCAAGCTGGACTGCGTCGCCTCGGTGGGGGGGAAGGGCGAAGGGAAAATATCGCTCTACCGCCACCTGGCGCCGACCACGGTCAACGCCGTAGTGAGGGTCCTCCCGCTTTCGAGCAGGGTCACGCTCCAGCCCGCGATGGTGTCGCTCTTCACCCAGCTCAGGATCGGGGTCGAGAAGCCCCGGCTGAAGTTCGCAAGAGGAGACGTGGCCTTCCTCCCGTCGGGGGGGCTGATCTGCGTGTTCCTGGGCGAGGCCAGGAGCGACAGGCCTCTGAATCCTATAGGGAAAGTGGAGTCAGGTCTGGAGCTCTTCGACTCTTTGAAGTCCGGGGATACGGTTAGGCTGGACGCGCCGCTGCAGTAGCTACGCTTTCGACCAGACGCCGTGGCCGCTGAACCCGCCAGCCCTCTTCAGAGAACCTTTTGCTTCGAGGTCTCTGATCACTCCGGTGGCAACCGAAGCGTTCACCCCGAGCGCCCTGGCCGCAGTATACACGGTGATCGCCTTCAGAGGGGCGAGGCTCTTCAGCAGGTCAGCGTCGCTCATCTTCGGCGGCAGGAACGAAAACTGTCTCTTCTGTTGCGGCGCAGACTTCTCCTTCGACTTCTTTCCCTTCGACTGCGCCGTGTCTCCCTGAGCCGTCTCTTCGGAGTCCTGCGACTTCTCCATCGATGCCAGGGACTTCTTCTTCACTCCGCCCATGTGTCTCGAAGGAAGACCCCTTTCAATCACAATTAAGCCTTTCCGGGCGACTCGGCCGGATACGCGGCCGCCTAGCAGATCGCCATGGAGAGATGCGGCTCACCAGGAGAACCGGTCCGCGTCGCCGCGCCGTCGCAGGTTCACCATTGTCTGCAAAGAAGCCCACACCATTCAGGGGCGGGAAGAATTGCACCTGGGGGAAGCAGAAGACGTGCGTGAAGACCAAAGGGACGACCGTTAAGTTCAACGTTCCTCGCAACTGCAAGATGTTCAAGCCGAAGGGCAGGAAGTTCAACAAGACGATGACCATCCCCTTCTTACCTCTTCCGAAGGATTCTCGAAGGACGATGCTTCGGCAACAGTATTGCGCTGAACAGGGTGGACGCCTACCACACGTCCAGGTGGTGTGCCCGCTGCGATGCAGCCGGGAAGGGACATGACGGTGGGAACTATTCCCTGTTCAGATGCAGAGAGTGTGGCCAGGCGGTGAACTCGGACCGCAAGGCGAGTCTCGCGGCGGCCGTCAAGACCTTCCTCGAGCGGAACGATCCCAACCAGGACACGTTCCAGATTTGGGGGAGAAGAGTCCCGGCAAGCGGGCCTATACGTGGCGTCTCAGATGCACCTGGGTCTTTGGCTGTGCCGGCGCCGGCTCAGGGAAGGGGAAAACCCACAGGCTCCAGCCGTGGGTAGCTTACCGATACGAAGATTAGTCCATCTTCACGGGTGCACGGCTGATGCTCTACTCCGCGGTGGCGAAATGCTACGCCGACCTCGAGGGGATGTCTGGGAGGAAAGAGATCACCGCGGTGCTCGCCGGCCTCCTGAAGGCCACTCCCGTGGCGGAGCTCCCCTCGCTGGTGTACATGACGCAGGGGAAGCTCAGGCCCGACTACGAGGGGGTGGAGCTCGGCCTCGCGGAGAAGCTGGCTCTCAGGGCGCTGGCGGGCGCCTCGGGGGCCGAGCCTGCCAGGGTGTACTCGAGCTACGTCAAGCACGGCGACATCGGCGCGGCGGCCGAAGAGCTCCTGACTGACAGGAGCCAGGGGACGCTGTTCAGCGAAGCGCTCACCCTCAGGCGGGTCTACGAGACGCTGCTCAGGGTCGCGCGCCAGAGCGGCTCGGGGTCGGTGGAGGCAAAGCTCCGGGAACTGGCGTCGCTCCTCAACGACGCCTCCCCCCTCGAGGCCAGGTATGTCATGAGGACCGTCGCCGGGGAGCTGAGGCTCGGCGTGGCGGACTACACCGTCCTCGACGCCGCGGCCACCGCTTTCCTGGGGGGGAAGGAAGCCAGGCCGAGGATAGAGCGAGCCTACAACGTCCACCCTGACCTCGGCTTCGTGGTCGCCGCCGTGGCGTCTAGAGGCATCGCAGGGGTCGACGACGTGAAGGTGGAGGTAGGGGTGCCCATCAGGCCGATGCTGGCCGAGCGCCTGAGCTCTGCCCAGGCGATAATAGAGAAGATGGAAGGGAAGGTGGTAGCTGCGGAGTACAAGCTGGACGGGGAGAGGCTCCAGATACACCGCAGCGGGGACGACGTGAAGCTCTTCTCGAGGAGGCTCGAAGTGGTGACGTCCCACTACCCGGACGCCGCCGACCTGGTAAGGGCGCACGTGTCCGCCAGGAATGCGATACTCGAGGCGGAGGTGGTGGCCATCGACGAGGACACGGGGGAGTACCTCCCTTTCCAGGAGCTGATGCACCGGAGGAGGAAGCACGGCATCCAGCAGGCGATTGCGGACTACCCGGTGGCGCTCAACTTCTTCGACATCCTCCTCGCCGGGTCCTCGGACCTGACAGGCAAGCCGTACTCCTTCAGAAGGAAGAAGCTCAGGCAGACGGTCGAGGAGACCAGCAGGACCAGGCCCGTCCCTGCCCTCTCCACCTCAGACCCGGGGGAGCTGGAGAAGTTCATGGAGGACGCCATCACCGACGGCTGCGAAGGCCTGGTGGTCAAGGATCCAGACTCGTCCTACAGGGCCGGCGCCAGGGAGTTCGCGTGGATCAAGCTGAAGCGCGAATACAGGAGCGAGCTGACAGACACCCTGGACCTGGTGGTCATCGGCGCCTTCCATGGGAGGGGTCGGAGGGCCGGTACCTTCGGGACCTTCCTCCTGGGGACCTACGACACGAAGAGAGGGGTCTACGCCAGCGTCGCCAAGGTGGGGACAGGCTTCTCGGACGAGGACCTGGCGAAGTTCCCCCGCCTCCTGGAGCCCTATGAAAGCCACGTCAGGCCGCCCGGGGTCGAGTCGAAGATGGTCCCCGACGTCTGGTTCAGGCCGCACCTGGTGATCGAGATAATCGCGGCGGAGTTGACCTTGTCCCCCATCCACACGGCCGCCATGGGGAGCGTGAGGCCCGAGGCTGGGATCTCGCTCCGGTTCCCCAAGTTCACCGGCAAGGTCAGGGACGACAAGCGCCCCGAGGACTCGACCTCGGTAGATGAGATAGTGGGCATGTATCGGCGCCAGGTCAAGCGGGTCGAGTGACCGCGCGCTCCGCAGGGGGGCGCGAATGTCGATGCGACCTCAAACGAACCTGGCCAGGCGCCCCAGGGCGACGGGGATCAGCTCCTCGGTCCGCTCCTTGAGGGAGGCGCGGTCCTTGCCCTCGACCACGAGCTCCACGCCTCTGAGCGCCGGGCCCTGGTAGTAGATGTGGTCGTCGTCGGCGACGTCGGGGTACTGCTCATCGCCCTTGGCCGCGAAGGTGAACCCTGAGTAGGGTAGGAGGTAGGCGCCATCCCACAGCGGGACCGTCCCCCCTGGGAGGCGCCCGAGGTCCTTCTCGTCATACCCGATGACTTTGGTCAACATCAGCCGTCCCAGTCGGGGGCGGAGTGCAGGCCGTACAGGTAGCTCTTGCCGCCGACGCGGACGTAGACGTTCTCTGCGACCAGCCCGCCCACGTGGAAGGCGCCGGTGGGCTTGCGGGCCAACTCGCGCCGCCGTGGCGTGGCGCGTTTTAGAATCTTCGAGGTCAGGGCCGCGTGCCCCTCACCGCGGGGTCCCGAACGACCTGTCCCCGGCGTCCCCAAGCCCGGGGACGATGTACCCGTGCTCGTCCAGTCCAGGGTCGACGGCGCAGGTGTAGAACTCGGCCCGAGGGAACGCCTTCGCCACGTAGTTGATGCCGGTCATGGTGGCGATCACCGAGAAGAAGGCCAGCCTCTTCGGCTTCCCCTGCTTCCCCACCCTCCTGGCTACCTCCAGCAGGGTGTGCCCGGTCGCGAGCATCGGGTCCGCTATCACTACCACGTCGTCCTTCTTGATCTGGGGGATCTTGGCGTAGGTCACTTCGATGGGGAAGTCCGGGGCCCCGCCCCTCCAGGCGCTGATGACACCTGTCCTCGCCATCGGGAAGTTCTTGTACATTCCCTCGACGAATGGGATGGCCGCCCTGAGGACGAGGATTATCACTATCTTGTCGTTCCCCTTCACCTTCCCTCCCCTCGTCAGCCCGAGGGGCGTCTCCACCTCCGACTCCTCGGTCTCCAGCGTCCGAAGGAACTCGTAGGCCATCAGCCGCCCCAGCCTGTAGATCGCCTTCCTGAATGCGACCTGGCTGGTCCGCTTGTCGCGCGCGAGGGTGAGCTGCTCCAGCACCATCGGATGGCTGACCACCGTGACTCTCGGCTTCACCCTGACGACCGGGTGCATGCTCCCGACAGAGTATTTATGTGGGAGACGCGGTGCACGAAACAGTCCGCTTGAAGCTCTTCATGGCGCTGCTTGTGGCCGTAATCCTGGCGGCGTCCGCGGTCCAGATGGCCCCCGCCCACGCGCAGACGTGCGCGACGAAGAGCGGCTACTACGTCGCCTCTCTCGACGGGAACATAGACCCCGGAGCGGCGGACTTCCTGGCCTCCACGGTGAGCAACGCCGAGTCAGCCTGCGCCGCCAACGTGGTGTTCGTCCTGCAAACCAACGGAGGGGACAGCGCGAGCATGGAGTCCATGGTGTCCTCGGTCCAGGGGTACCAACAGTGGGGCGGGAATTTCGTCACCCTGGTCGCCCCGCAGGGGGCCTATGTCTTCTCCGCCGGATCCTACATAGCGGAGTCGTCGAATCAGATTTACATGGAGCCGGGGACCACCATGGGGTCGGCCACCCCCATTGTCTCCGGCATCCCTATCGGCGAGGCGAACACCACCATGACCAAGGATATCAACGCCTTCTCATCCTACATGACGACGCTCACACAGGCTCACGGCAGGAACGCGACGGCGACCGCCCTGATGGTCACGAAGGGGGTCTCGTACCCATACGACAGGGCCCTGCGCGACCACGTTGTGAACGGCGTGGTCAACTCGACCACCGTGGCAGGCGCACTCGCAGACCTGGGGGTCCCCTCGTCCGCGCAGATCAACACTCCAGGGATAAGGTCGACGATGATCTCTGTCCTCAGCAACCCGAACGTGTCCAGCCTCCTCTTCCTCCTGGGCGTCTTCGCGGTCCTGGTGGACGTCTACCACCCCACGCTGGTGCTGTCTGCGGTGGGGGTCGCGGTGATAGCGGCGGCCCTGTTCGGACTCGGCGTCTTCGGCGCCTCCCCGCTGGCAGTGATACTGATGGTCGTCGGCGCGGCGTTCATCTTCTTGGAGGTGAAGATACAGCACGGCATCAGCGCCATCATCGGCGTGGTGGTCTTCATACTGGGGTTCGTCCTGATCTACCAGTTCCCCCCTGCCCCTGCTGGGAACCTCCCGGCCGCCAGCTTCTCCGGGATCCCGGAGACCACCTACGGGCTGCTCGTCGCCCTCGGAACCGCGGTGGTGATCGGGAGCCTCTTTCTCAGATCGGTCCGCGACGCCCTGAAGAACAGGCCGAAGGTCAACGACCCCTCGGCCCTGATCGGCCGCGAGGGGACCATGGAGTCAGACCTCAAGGGAGGCGGGAAGGGGATAGCCAACATAGCATCCGAAGAGTGGTCGGTCACTTCTGGCGAGGACCTCGGGCGCGGGGACCGGGTAAGAGTTAAAGCTGTTCAAGGGAACACACTGGCGGTAGAGCGAGCGAAGAGTTGAGTCTACTGGGGTCGGCGTCACTAGCCATAAGCACGGGGGCCATAATCAACTATGCGATCTACCTCATCGTGGCGGTCATAGTCATCGCGCTCATAGGGGTGACTGTCAAGATAATCAAGGAGTACGAGCGCCTGGTCGTGTTCAGGCTCGGCAGGCTAGTCGGCGCGAGGGGGCCCGGGGTCATCTTCGTGTTCCCGTTCATCAACCGCGTCAGCAAGGTCGACCTCAGGGAGAGGTACCTCGAGGTCCCCCACCAGACGTGCATCACCAAGGACAACGCGCCCGTCGACATAGACTTCCTGATCTACAACAAGGTGACCGAGGCTACCCAGAGCATCGTCCAGGTGCAGAACTTCGAAGGCGCGTCAATAGGCATAGCCACCACCACCCTCAGGGCCGTCGTGGGGGACATCCCCCTGGACGAGCTCCTCGCAAAGAGGGAGCAGATCAACCAGGTACTCAGGACGAAGCTGGACGAAGTCACGGAGAGGTGGGGGATCAAGGTGACCAACGTGGAGATACGCGAGATCACCCCTCCGAAGGACGTGCAGGAGGCGATGGTGCGTCAGATGTCCGCAGAGAGGACCAGGAGGGCCACCGTCACCGAGGCGGACGGCAAGAGGGAGGCGTCGATACTCGTGGCCGAGGGGGAGAAGAAGTCCAACATACTGCGCGCGGAAGGGGACAAGCAGGCCCAGATACTCAGGGCAGAAGGATACGCGGGGGCGCTGAGCCAGATATTCGGGGCTGCCAAGGGAATCGACTCGAAGACCATGGTCCTCCAGTACCTCGACACGTTGAAGGCCCTCGGGGCTTCCCCGTCGACGAAGTACATCTTCCCGATGGAGTTCACTGGGCTCCTGACCAACCTGCGAGACCAGGTCAAGCAGTCGCAGTCCGACGCGGCTGGCAAGTAAAAGGCGGCCCCCTTTCTCGCCGGCTTCAGGGTGACGCGAGTCCAGGCAAGGACAGCAAGGACAGACGGGTGTTAGGGTTCGAAGCGAAGAAGAAGCTCTCAGACGGGGTCTCGGAGTTCCTGAAGTGGCACCTGGGGCGGGCCCCCCTAATGCAACATCCCGCGCTGGCCACCAGGGCCGTCCCCGCGCTCACGGGTCGGCTCCGGGCGCGCCCTTCTAACAGGGGCAGCGACAGAAGCGGACACCGTCTAAGCTGGGGCGACTCCGGCTGTAGAGCCAGTCGGCGGGCTCCACGCCATGAACGAATTACAATCTCCTCTTCACCGAAGCAAAAATATTCTAGACCAGGCATCCAATTGCTGCCCCATTCTTAAATCCAGAGCCCAGGAAGGGTTGAGGCGAGCATATCAAGTGTCTGGACAAGAGGGAGAGATTCAAGCGAGGCGGCGGACTGTGGTCGTGCTGCAGGACGAGATGAGGCGGGTCCTGGACGCGACCCGGGTGCTCCTCGAGGAGTTCAACGCGATAGCGGCCGGGGAGAAGGGCCAGGTGGACGCCTCGCTGGAGAACGTGAGGAGGGCGGAGGAGGACGTGATGACGCTCAGGACGGCGCTCATCCGTGAGCTGTCCCAGGTCGGGACCCTGCTGGTCAACAGGGAGGACGTCATGCGCGGGGCCTTCGCAGTCGAGGGGATATTCGGCCACATAAACGGGGTCGCCTTCAAGATGTCCCAGCTGCAAAGGGCGTCGGCTAAGAACAAAAAGTACCGGGACTGCATAGTCGAGCTGCTCGGCCTGCTCATCGACGGCGTCTCCAAGCTCAACGAGAGCATCAGGGCCCTCTCCATAAACACGGACCAGGCCATACACATGGCCGCCCAGGTCCAGCAGATAGAGAGCTCCATCGACACCAGGTACCGCGACGGCGTCGCGACGGTCATGAAGACAGCGACCAACGTCAAGGAGCTCATCACCGTCAAGGACGTCCTCGAATCCATAGAGGACTGCGCGGACGTCATGCTCGTCGCCGCCAACGCGAGCACGATACTCGCGCTGGGAATGTAGGCCATGCCCAAGGCCCGGGCCAGGGGCAGGCTCTTCGAGAACAGGATTGTCGTCTGGGACGTGGAAGACTCTAGGCGGCTCTTCAAGGAAGGATACTACGGCAAACCGCTCGGGATACCGAAACCGAAGGACTTCGAGTTCGACGCCCCGCTCATCTTAGACCTCATGGAAGGGTACTACCTCTCGACGCGCAAGGTGATCGACGTCGAGGACCAGGCAGGGAAGGCGCTCACCGCGAAGCAGCTCCAAGGGGTCTGCGAGGCCTCCTACCCTGAGTTCGCGGAGAAGTTCCTGGTCTACAGGAAGCTCAGGGAGGGAGGGTATGTCGTGACGCCGGGGATCAAGTTCGGCTCCGACTTCGCCGTCTACGAGCACGGCCCTGGGATAGATCATGCCCCATACATCGTCCAGGTGATGCCCCCCGGCTCGAAGATGACCGCCACCGCAATGGTCAGGTCAGGGCGGCTGGCTACAACCGTGCGCAAGCAGTTCATCATAGCCATCCCGGACATGGAGAGGAAGTCCATAGAGTTCCTCCGCTACGACTGGTGGCGCGCGTAGGGGCCTGGCATGGGCTCGGCGGGGGTTTCGTTCGACCTGGGAGGCGCCCGGGCGGCGTCTTTCAATGTGGGGGACCTCTACCTGAGGCTTGACGAGGTCTTCGACCTGAGGGCCGACCTCGCGCCCTACTTCGGCGGGAGGGACCTGGCCGTCCCCGAGGCGTTCCCCACACAGTCGTTCTTCGTCGCGGCAGGTCCGCTGCGGGTGGTCGTGGACCCCAGCGACTACGGCAGGCTCGTCGCCCCGGACCACTTCAGGTCTCCGGAGGGCTATGCGCGCCCTCCTCCGCTGGACGCCCAGCTCTCAGCGGCCGGGGTCTCCCCCGGGTCGGTGACCCACGTGGTCGTGACCCACCTCCACTTCGACCACTACGCGGGGGTCACTAAAGGAGGCGCCCTCGCCTTCCCATCGGCGAGATACATCGTCCCTGCGAAGGACTGGGCGATGCCTGACATTGCCGAGGCCAGGAAGAAAGGGGACCGGGACGTCACCGAGACACTCGGGGTCGTGGAGGCCGCGGGGAGGCTGGAGCTGCTCGATGGGCCCCTCGACCTGGGGGACGGCGTGACCGTGGAGCCGTACCCTGGCGAGAGCCCCGGACACCAGGTGGTGGGGCTCCGGTCCGCCCATGATTCCTGCTACTTCGTAGGCGACCTCTACCACCTGGCGGAGGAGGTGGAGCACCCGGAGCTCGCGGCCGCCTGGGCCGACGCCAGGGCGCTGACTGCCAGCAGGCGGCGCTTCTCCGAGCGCGCGGCGGCCGAGCGGGCACTTGTCCTCCCGGGGCATCTTCCGGCGGGGAGGATCGGCTTCAGGGGGTCGGCCCCGACCTGGACCGAAGAGCCCGCGTAGACGCAAGCATATAGAACTGACACCCAGGGGCCGGCCGTGGATTCGATCGGAGAAGACTCGTACCTGTTGGTGTACAGGGACAGGCGGAGGCGCTGGCTGGTCAGGCCCAAGGACACCCCGAAGCTTCACACCCACCTGGGGATACTCGACGTGTCGTCACTGATAGGGCGGGGATACGGGATAAAGGTCACGACGACTATGGGGGACGAGCTGACGATACTCAGGCCCACCATCGAGGACATGGTGATGAAGCTCGCCAGGAAGACGCAGGTAATCTACCCCAAGGACCTCGGCCTGATGGCGCTCAAGTTGGGGGTGCACTCAGGGTCGAAGGTGATAGAGACCGGGACCGGGAGCGGTGCGACGACGGCCTTGATGGCCTACCTGGTACAGCCCAGCGGGATGGTCTACACTTACGACCTGAACCCTGAATTCCAAGGGGTGGCCAAGAAGAACATAGAGAAGCTGGGCCTGTCGCCCTATGTAACCTTCAAGGCCGGGGACTCGCGCCTCGGGTTCGAGGAGGAGGACTTCGACGCTGGGATACTCGACGTCGGGGACCCCTGGGAGGTGGTGCAGAGCATGAAGCGCGCCCTCAAGCCCTCAGCTTCCATGGCCGCGGTGACGCCGACGACAAACCAGGCGGAGAAGCTTGTGGCGAAGATGAAGGAGGAAGGGTTCGTCGCCATCGAGACCATGGAGATACTCCTCCGCCACCTCGAGGCGAGGGTGGGCATGACCCGGCCCTCCAACATAATGGTGGGGCACACGGCCTACCTTACCTTCGGGAGAGCCACACGGTCGGCGGCCTCATCGTAATAGTTTTAAGCCCAACCCGGTCGCGCAGCCCAGTAATTGAGCAGCAGGGAACGCAACGAAGACATCGCGACATTGCTCTACATGGTGCCGTTCGCTGTCAGCGGGGTCTACGGCCTCGCCGTCTGGTTCCAGCAGGGGATCTCTGCCATCCTCCCGTCGCGCGTGTATCTCGCGGTCACCCAGAGCCCCGAGGTCTTCGTCATCGGCTCCCTGGCGGTGCTGGCCGGCGTGGTGATGGAGATCCACGAGACAGACGCAACCCAGAGGCGCGCGATGGTGGGCTCGCTGGGGACTACCCTGCAGACGATAGCCGTGGCGAGCGTCTTCTTCGCCCTGGTGGGGACGTTCTACTCCAACGGCGCCAACGTCGCCGCCGCTGTGGGTGACTTCATGGGCGGGAAGTACAACCTCATCTTCCCTGCGATAATGATCCTCATGAGCTACCTCATCACCGTCCCGCTCCGGTTCTCAGCCCTAGCCAAGAGTAAGACCCTGGGCCTGGTCCTGCTGCTCCTCGTCCCCGTCGCGATTTACGAGGTCGGGAAGCGCCAGATCTACGTGGGGCTGGGTCTGGCCTTCGCCCTCCTCATCATCGGCATCATGACGTACATTCTCCCTGAAAGAGAGAAGGGCGCGGAAGAGGCCCTGGCCCGGGCGACCTGACCGCAGACATACTGGGCCCATGGCCGCCGCCATCCTGTCTCCCTTCGCCACGATCGCCGCCGCCATGTTCGTGACCGAGCTCACCGACAAGGACGCCATCCTGATCCTGGGCGTGTCGTCCAGGGGGAGGCCGGTGCTCACCTTCCTGGCGGGGGTGACGGCGTTCACCCTCACCACGGGGCTGTTCGTCAGCATCGGCTCGGTCCTGGTGCTCTACGTGCCTGTCGCGTGGATCCGCCTGGCCGGCGGGGCGATGATGCTCAGCTACGGCGCCTGGGAAGCCAGGGGCCTGGTTGGCGCGAAGGTCTCAGAGATGGAGGAGTCCAGGGTGGAGAAGCGGAAGTCGGCGGCCGGCTTCTTCCTCGCGCTCGTGGGGGCCCTGGTCTTCCTCGACGTCGCAGGGGACGCCACAGAGGTCCTCACAGTCGTCCTGGTCGCCCGCTACGCAGAGCCGCTGCTCGTGTTCGGCGCGGCGTGCGCCGGCCTCTATGCCGCCACGGCCATGGAGGCCGCCCTGGGGAGCAGGCTCGGCAGGCTGCTCAGTCCGCGGAGGCTGAGGGTCCTCTCTGCGGCCGTCTTCTTCGCCCTGGGGGGTTTCATATTCCTGACGAGCCTGTGACCGGGGGCACCTTCATTAAGAGCAGGCGGGCATGGGACCACGTTCCATGTCAGGGGCGAGCCAGGAGGGCATCACAACGAAGAAGGCCGACAACTTCGACGAATGGTACACCCAGGTCGTCCTGAAGTCAGAGGTAGCCGACTACAGCCCCGTCTCCGGGTGCGTGGTCTACAGGCCGTCCGGGTACGCCATCTGGGAGAACATCCAGAGGGAGACCGACGCCCTCTTCAAGAAGGCTGGCATCTCGAACACATACTTCCCGCTCTTCATCCCCGAGCGCCTCCTGAAGAAAGAGGCCGCGCACGTGGAGGGGTTCGCCCCAGAGGTCGCCTGGGTCACCGAGGCCGGGAGCTCGAAGCTAGACGAGAGGCTGGCCATACGCCCTACTTCGGAGTCGCTGATGTACGAGGTGGTCTCGCGCTGGATAAGGTCGTGGAGGGACCTCCCCATGAGGCTGAACCAGTGGAACAACGTGGTCCGCTGGGAGTTCAAGAACCCGGCGTTCATACTCAGGTCCAGAGAGTTCCTCTGGAACGAGGGGCACTCGCTCTTCGCGACCAGGGAAGAGGCTGAGGCCGAGCGCGACCAGATACTCGGGATCTACCGCAAGGTGACCGAAGAGTGCCTCGCCCTGCCGGGGTACCTGGGGAAGAAGACCAGGGGGGAGACCTTCGCCGGGGCGGAGGGGACGTACAGCATCGAGCACCTATTGCCGGACGGCAAGGCCATCCAGGGGCCCGACTGGCACGCCGACGGACAGAACTTCTCGAAGGCCTTCGGGATCGTCTTCATCGACAGAGAGGGGAACAAGCAGTTCGCCTACCAGAACACCTGGGCCATCTCCACCCGGGAGATAGGGGTCATGCTCGCTGTCCACAGCGACGACAAGGGGGCCGTGGTCCCCCCCAGGCTGGCGGCGATCCAAGTCGTCCTCGTCCCCATAGTCAACGACGAGAGCAAGCAGGTCGTCCTCGCCGAGGCGAGGAAGCTGATGGACTCGCTCTCCGGGTTCAGGTCCCGCTTTGACGACAGGGACCACCTCACCCCCGGCAGGAAGTTCAACGAGTGGGAGCTCAAGGGGGTCCCGCTGCGGATCGAGTTCGGGCCCAGGGACATGAGGGAGGGGCAGGCAGTCCTGGTCAGGAGGGACACCGGAGGGAAGAGGACCGTCAAGGCAGCCGCCCTGGCGGCCGAGGTCTCCAAGGAGCTGGAAGACATCCAGTCCAACCTGTTCGCCAGGGCTGCGGAGGCGCTCAGGAAGAACACCCACGACGCGCGGACCCTGGACGAGCTGAAGACGGTGATGGCGGAGGAAGGGGGGATCGTGCGCATCCGATGGTGCGGGGACGCCAACTGCGAGGCGAAGGCGCGGGGTGCGGCCGGGGGGAAGATACTCAACGTCCCGCTGGAGCAGGAGCCTGGGAAGGGGGGGTGCGTCGCCTGCGGCGAGCCCGCCCCGGTGGTCGCGCTCTACGGCAAGTCCTACTAGGCCATCGGCACGGTGGCGACGGGGTCCGCGGCCGAATAGAGCCTGACCGAAGTCTCGTCGACGCTCATGGGGAGGTCCACCTTCGCCAAGGCTATCATCTGGAGCGAAAGGGAAGACGCCGCTATCCCGAAGCAGGCGCTCCGGAGGAAGTCCCTGCTCTTGAGGTACCAGGCGACGGTCGCGCCGCTCAGCACGTCGCCTGCGCCGGTGCTGTCGAGGACCGGGGACTTGGGGACCCCCACCCGGTAGACCCTGGAGCCGTCGAGGACGTAGCACGAGTCCCCGCCCTGGGTGACGATCCCTTTCCTTACCCCGAGGGCGGATATCTTGCCGAGGGCCTCCACCGGGTCCCTCCTCCCGGTGAGCATCTCCGCCTCGGTCCTATCCATCTTCACAGCGTGGACCCTGGAGAGCATCTTCGGGTCCCTTGGTGGGGCGAACGCCACCGTCCCGTCGGCGCCGAAGGACCTGACGAAGCCCTGCGGGTCGAGGAAGACGAACTCGCTGCGGGAGGCTATCTCGTCCAAGAGGGCCGGCGACACCTCTCCGGCGACGGGGCTGACCAGGGCGGCGTTGAATCTCGTGTCCGGAGGGATCTGCGCGGAGCTCACGTCGTCGCACCTGCTGGTCAGCCTGAGGGTCCTCGTCCCGGCGCTGTTGCCTACGCTGAACCTCGTGGTCGGCTTCGTCGGGCTCCTGTCAGCGGCCCTGAGCACCACCCCGTTCCTCATCAGCCACACCGCCTGGTCGTCTGGGAAGTCGGCGCCCACCCTCGTCAGAGGGATCACTTCGTTGCCGAACCTGGAGCAGAGCAGTCCAGCGTAGGACGGCGGGCCGCCCACCGACATCACCTGGCGCGTCGGCAGCTGGATCGTGTCAATGGTTACGAAGCCGGCGACCAGGACCTTCATTCGGCGCGCACCGGCTTCTAGGTTTTATCAAGATTTACGAAACGGCGGCGTGTTCCTGCCGGGGGCGCGGGGCGCTGTCCGTGAGAAGTCCGACGGAATCTTGGCGATTCGGCCACTTTATTAGACCGGCGGGGCACCACCCTGCGGTTGTCCTACTCCAGCAAACTGGAGGAATCAGCATGGACGTCGTCGCACAGTTGGATTTTCATCTCCTTCTCGGTGGGGATGTTGCTTGAGGCTTACATCTACGGCTTGGGGAGTTTCGCGGCATACTGGTTCAGCGCGCTTCCTAGCCTCTTGGGCACGCTGGCCCTTGTCTGGTCCCCCCTGTGGCTGATAATCGGGATCGCGTTTGCCGGTCCACTCTCCGACGCCCTAGGACGCAGGACGACGTTCTTCCTCACGATGGCCCTTTACGCCGTAGGCTCTGTCGGAATGCTCATAAGCGGGGCGTACCAGTCCGTACTATTCTTCCTCGCCCTATTGCTCTTCGCCGCGGGGGGCGAGATGAACACCATAATGGCGGCCAACCACGAGCTGATGCCAAGGAAGTACAGGAGCAGGACCATGTTCTGGGAAATCAACTTCATCAACGTCGGGGGCGTCCTGCTCGGGATAGTGGGTATCGTCGCCGCCACCTCCTATGGCTCCCTCGACTACTCGAGGGACATGATTGCCGTCATCTTCCTTCCACTGCTCCTGCTACTGATATACAGCAGACTGAAGATCCCCGAATCAGTGCGCTGGCTCGAAGCGAAAGGCAAGACCGCGGAGGCGGCTGCCCTGGCCCAGAAGCTGTCTGCGGGGCCGGCCAAGGACGACCCCCCGGTAGCCGCACCGGCTTTGCAGGCTGCAGCGGGGGGGAGGCGTCCATCTACCGCGACAAAGATCTTCGTGGTGACAGCCATCGCCGGAGCCAACGCCGTCGGGTTCGGACTCATGACCTATTCTCTCGGCTACTACTACTATGCCAGCCAGATCGCGAGCATCATCCTGGTGGCGAACCTGGTGGGCTTCTTCGCAGGCGCGGTCGTGTCCATCATGGCGGAGAAGTGGAGCAGGAAGAAGGTGCTCACCTACTCGATGATAGGGACCTTCATAGTCACCTGGGGAATCTATTTCCTGAACATCTCCACCGCGGCGTTCTCTAACTCGCTGATAACATTCTACGTTGTCCTGGTCATCCTCAACGTGTTCGTGGGGGCCGGGTATCTGGCAGAAGACACCCTGAAGGGGGAGGTCTGGAACACCACGAGGAGGGGGACCCTGACGGCGCTCACCAGGTTCCTATCCATAGGGGCGGCCATCCCTGCCTACTACATCGGCCTGAGCCTCTCCGAGAACAATTACATCCTGTTCAACGCGCTGGTCTGGACCGTCGGAATGGTCGCGGTCCTGGTCTGGCACTTCCGGGGGATCGAGACGGGCCAGGGGGTCAGCATCGCCGTCGCTTCTGGGGAGGGGCCCGTGGTCTCGCCTTCCACGCCCGCCATGGGTACGCCTGAGGCGCGGGCGCTGAACCAGCCGGACGCAAAGTAGAAGCCGAGACGGGCTGAGCTTTAGGAACAGACTCCAGTTCCAGGTGGCGCACCTGCTCCATAGGTTTAAAGAGGGACGGCGCGGGCGCGGACTCTGCTTTGTCCAAGAAGAGGAAGAGTCGAGGACGTTCCAAGGGAGGGAAGGGGCGCAGCGACACCATCTACTGCAGCAACTGCGGGGCTTCTGTCCCCAGGGACAAGGCGAAGAAGGTCACCAAGCGGACCAGCCTAGTCGAGCCGACCCTCGCCAGGGAGCTCAGGGCCGCGGGGGCATACATTGCCTCCCCCACCCAGGTGGCTTACTACTGCGTGTCCTGCGCAGTGCACTACGGGATCGTGAAGGTCAGGGCCAAGTCCGAGCGGCGGTCCTGGTAGCATCCAGGCACCCGTTCTCCACCCACGCCGTCATTGCCATTCATCGCGCTGCCGCCTTAGTCGCCCGACGGCGGGCTTTCACTCGTCTCTGACTTGATCTGAGGCGCGAGCGGGGGGAGGTGCGGCCTTCCGCGGGCTGTGCCTATCTCTCGCCAGGGCGCTAGGGGCACGCGGTGAGGGCTTGCGGCGACGGGGCTTCGGAGGCCGGTATGATGGTGGCGTTGTTCAGCATCGCCTTGGACGGGTAGGCTGGCTGGGAGTAGTAGGGCGAGGAAGAAGACAGCGTGGGCTCGATCTTGCCATAGGTCGGGTCGGTCTTCGGGTTCGCCAGCGCGCAGACGGCGCTCATCCCGGATATCACCTTGGCGAAGACCGTGTAGTTGTCATTGAGACTGGGGTTGTTGACCAGGTTGATGAAGAACTGGGACGTCGACGAGCCCTTCGGCGAGGTGCTCGCCATCCCCAGATACCCAGCGTCGTTGTGGAGCGTCCCGCACCATTCGAACGGCACGGACTGGCTCGAGCCTCCCTGACCCCAGGTCGACCTGGTGCTGTTCACGGCGCCGCGGGTGTTCGGGTCGCCGGTCTGTATCACGAAGCCGGGCATGATCCTGTGCCAGACCAGGTTGTCATAGAACCCGGAGCTGGTCAGGTTGACGAAGTTCGCCACCGCCTTGGGGGCGCAGCTTGGGTAGAGCTCGAGGTAGATGTACCCCTGGCTGGTCCCGAGCTTCGCATAGACCGGGGGTGTCTGGTAGATGTACGTCCAGTAGATCTCCCACCCCGCGGCGCCGACCAGGAGCGCTATTATCACGACGCCGGCTACCTTCCCCCAAGGGGTCTTCTGCGCCTTCCGCCGGCCCGGCTTGTCGACCAAGTCTAGGCCGCAGGCGTTCCCGCGACCGTAGAAATACGCTTCGCTTGTCTGAGCGCCTGGACGGCCCTTGCGCGCTTCGCCCCGGCCTCAGGGTGAGTGATTCGCCCACGCGGGACCCTACGGAGAAGCCGCGGCCGGCTTCTGCCCCTCCGCCCCGAGCCCCTTGACCGCGGTGTAGCTCCTTTCGATGAAGGTGAACGCTGCCACCGCCACTACCAGAAGCAGCCCCCAGCCGAGGAGGCCCACCAGGGAGAAGACTGCAACTATCAGCAGCCTCTCGCTCCTCTCCCCTATCCCGACCCCTGCGAGCTTGACCCCGAGGGCGTCCCCTTTGGCCCTGGTGTAGCTGACCAGGAGGCTGAGCGAGAGCGCGAGGAGGACCGTAGCCGGGTCGGCGAACCCCCCCATGAGTATGCCTGTGAACAGGGCGACCTCGGCCACCCTGTCCAGGGTCGAGTCGAGGAACGCCCCCCTCCTGGATGTCCTGCCGGTCACCCGGGCGACCGCGCCGTCAACTATGTCGAACCACCCGCCCATGAGTATCAGCACCCCGCCGAAGAGCTCCCCGGAGTACCGCCCCGTGGAGTAGGAGGCGGCCGCAAGCACTGAGAGGACGAGGCCGACGGCTGTCCACGCGGTGGGGGACCCTTCCACCTTCGCGAAGGCTCTCCCCACTGACCCTAGGGACGACTCGAGCCTCCCGCGCAGCCTGTCCAGCACGGTCCGGCGGTCTCCACCTTTTCTATATATACCAAAGGGAGGCGGAGTCGGTAGCGTTGGGTAAGATAGACAAGGGGGTCAGCTGCGGAGTTTCTGGTTGCAAGAACCAGGCGGAACGCTCCCTCAGCAGGGAGGACATGGGGGGGAGCGGACTGTCCGTCGGGGGGGAAGGGCGGAGGGTCTACCTCTGCCGGGACCACTACAAGCAGTGGAAGAAGGCGACGAAGAAGTCGAGGACCCTAGAGAGGTCGCGCTGGTAGTGCGGCTTTGAAGATACTGCAGATGCACGCCGATTTCATAGAATACACCCCTGTCAAGAAGGAGATACGCGCGGCCGAGGAGGCTGACCCCCGGACGGTAAGGGAGGAAGACATCGTCGTCCTGTTCACTGCCTTCGAGGCCGGGGACGGACCCGCGCTGGTCAAACAGGCGGTGTCGGAGGCCAAGGGGTTCCTCGCCAAGCTCGGGACGACCAGGGTGATGATCTATCCGTTCGCCCACCTGAGCCAGAACCTGGCTCCCCCCGGCGAGGCGCTGCAGCTCCTGCTCCAGATGGAGAAGGACGCGGCCGACGCAGGCCTGGACGCCCGGAGGGCGCCGTTCGGGTGGACCAAGGCGCTGCAGATCAAGGTGAAAGGGCACCCGCTCGCCGAGATGTCCAGGAGCTACGGGGGAGCGGCCGCCCCCGTCCAGGTCCAGGCCAAGGGCAAGCCGAGGCGCGAGCTGACTGACGCCGAGGCCATGGGGAGGCTGAGGCGGAGCGACTTCGTCGGTCTCCCGGAGGGGGACCACAGGGCCATAGGGGAGCGCCTCGACCTTTTCAGCTTCCAGGAGGTCTCGCCGGGGATGGTCTACCTCCACGCGAAGGGGCTGGTGCTGAGGAACCTGCTGGTCGACTTCCTGAGGGCCGAGCTCCTCCGAGACGGATACCAGGAGGTCAGCACCCCCGCCCTGGCCAACACTGCGCTCTGGCAGGTGAGCGGCCACTCCGCCCACTACAAGGACAACATGTTCCTCACCGCCCTGGGCGACGAGGAGATGGGGCTCAAGCCGATGAACTGCCCTTCGCACTTCCTGATTTACAGGTCGAGAAAATGGAGTTTTCGGGAGCTCCCGGTCAGGTACGCCGCCTTCGACCCCCTCTACAGGAACGAGCTGAGCGGGGTGGCCAGCGGGCTGTTCAGGGTCAAGTCGCTCACCCAGGACGACGCTCACATCATAGCCATGGAGGAGCAGGCGGAGGGGGAGCTGGCCAAGATGCTCGACATGATGGGGAGGGTCTACGGCACCTTCGGGCTGCAGTACAAAGTGAAGATATCGACGAGGCCCGACGACTCGATGGGGACCGACGACGAGTGGGAGAGGGCCACAGGAACCCTCATACGCGTGGTGAAGTCGAAGGGGTGGCCGTACGAGATCAAGGAGAAGGAGGGGAACTTCTACTCCCCGAAGATAGACGTGGACGTCAAGGACTCGCTGGGGAGGGAGTGGCAGTGCGGGACCTTCCAGCTGGATCTCCAGATGCCGAAGAGGTTCAAGCTCAGCTACACCGGGTCGGACGGCAAGGAGCACCTCCCGGTGGTCCTGCACAGGACAATACTCGGCTCCCTGGAGCGGTTCATGGGTGTGATCCTAGAGCACTACAGGGGCGCCCTCCCCGTCTGGCTCTCCCCGGTGCAGGCCCGGGTCATCCCGCTCTCAGACGAGCACCTGCCCTACGCCACAGCGGTCCTCTCCTCCCTCGCGTCGGCCGGGGTGAGGGCTGACGGGGACTTCGCCAGCGGGACCATGGGGGCGAAAATCCGCGACGCTCAGCTCCAGAAGATACCATACATGCTGGTGGTGGGGAAGAAGGAGGAGGACTCGGGGACCGTGGCCGTGAGGACGAGGGGCGGGGAGCAGACCTTCGGCGTGAAGGTCAGCGAGTTCGTCGCCAAGCTGCAGGAAGAAGCCTCGGCTCACAGGTGAGGCGAAGGCACCTGCTGGGTGACGCAGTGTATCGTGCCGAGCCCATGGACCAGGGCCCTGCAGTCGACCCCCACGACCTCCCTTGACGGGAATAGCCTCCGCATGGCGCCGAGGGCCGCCCTGTCGCTCTCAGAGCCGAAGGTGGGGACCAGCACGGCCGCGTTGCCGATATAGAAGTTGAGATGGCTGGCGGGGAGGCGGCCGTCGGACGAGGCGACCGCGGGGGGCATGGGGACCTCTTCCACATGGAAGTCCCGTCCCTGGCTGTCCTTTTCGCCCCGCAATATCTTCAGGTTCTCGTCCAGCGCCACGTGGTTGCCGTCGGACACGTCGGCCTCGCTCGCGGCCGCGACGACGCGGGGGGCCACGAACCGGGCGATGTCGTCAACGTGCCCGTCGGTGTCGTCCCCTTCGATTCCCCTCTTCAGCCAGACCACCTCCTCGCCCCCGATGTAGTCTGCCAGCACCCTCTCTACCCCCTCTCTCCCCAACTGGGGGTTCCTGTTGGGGTTGAGGAGGCACTGCTCTGTGGTGAGGACCGTCCCCGCGCCGTCGGAGTCGATGGACCCGCCTTCGAGGATCACCCCCGGCCTGAACACCCGGAGTCCAGACCCAAGGGCGACGGCCTCCCCTGACCCGTCGTCCGGGAGGAGGTCCTCGTACTTCCCTCCCCAGGCGTTGAACCTCCACTTCACCATGGCGACGTCGCCCCCCCGGACGTAGGTGGGAAGGTAGTCCCTGGTCCAGACGTCGACCGTCCTGACGCGGTGGAACGCGACCTCATCGGTGCTCCCGACCAGGCCAGACACCCTCTCTTCCGCCTTCGCGTCGTCCACCAGGATCCTCACCTCCTCTCCTGCCGCCAGCGCCCGCACCATCTTCACGTAGGCCTCCTCGACCTTGGGGAGTATCCCGCCCGGGAACGTGTTCGGGTCCTTGGGCCACGAGACCCAGGTCGCTTCGTGCCGTTCCCACTCGGCCGGCATCCTGTAGCCCAAGGACCTTGGGGTCTCCCCCAATGTCACCGCTTCCCTATGGCCGAGTACGTCCCTCTCTGCCTGTTCCTGAAGAACCCCCAGCCTGCCTCGACAGCCTTCCCCAGGCCGAGATCGCAGTCCGCGGTGAACACGCCCTCGCTGTCGTCCGCCCGGAGCATGACTCTCCCGAACTGGTCGCAGACGAACGATCCTCCCCAGAACGTGGTCGGGCCCTCTTTCCCCACCCTGTTCACCGCGCACACGACCACGCTGTTGGCTATGGCGTGGCCCACCTGGACCTCCTCCCAGGCCCGCTTCCAGTCCCCCTCGGCCATGTCGATCCCGTCCACCCAGCCGATGGCCGTCGGGTAGAGCAGGATGTCTGCCCCCATGATGCGGTTGACCCTCGCGGCCTCGGGGTACCACTGGTCGAAGCAGATGAGCGTCCCCAGGCGACCCTTGGCGGTCCGGGCGACGGAGTACCTGTCCCCCGGCTTGAAGTAGTCCTGCTCGTAGTAGTGCTCGTCCTGGGGGATGTGCACCTTCCTGTACTTGGACGCCCTCTTCCCCTTCTCGTCGTACACGAGGCACGTGTTGTACCTCCGCCTCCCGTCCTTCTCGAAGATGCTCCCACCGACGAGTATCACCCTGCTCTCCTTCGCCGTCTCCGAAAGCCATCTGCTCGTCGGGCCTGGGACCTCCTCGGCCTTCTCGAAGGACCCCCGGGCGCTGGGGAAGTAGCGGGACTGGAAGAGCTCCGGGAGGCAGACGATGTCGGCCCCCTGGGAGGCGGCTTCTCTGACGTACCACCGGGCCTTCCTCTGGTTGGACCTGCGGTCCGCACTCATCGACATCTGCACCAGGCCCAGCCTCACCTTGTCCTGCGTCAACCGTCCAGCCACCGCCTGCTCACTATACAAATCGAGCGCTCGCGCTCCCCCGGCGGAAGACAGGAGCCGGGGCTAACCGCCCCAGAAGAGGTCCAGAGTCGTGGCGCCCATTATCTCATCGAAGGAGAAGTCCAGGGCGTCAAGGAGCTGGTCGAACATGGAGTGGGCGTACTCGATGTACTTGTCCGCGTCGACCTCGTCGGTCCTGGCCAGCTTTGCCGGCTTCACATAGGGGGGGCTCTTGGTCTTGACGAAGGCGATTATCTCCCCCGCCTTGATTTCCTCCCCCTTCTCCTCGAGCTGCTTGGCGGCCCTCACGTGCTGGGGGGTGGTGCCGCTGTACTTGGCCGTGGGCTTGCTCATCATGACGGTGAACGCCAGCTCGGAGACCGGGATCCGCTTCCCCCTCAGGTCCGACACCATCTTGGTTAGGACCTCCCTTGTGCTGGTGCGGGCTCTCTCGAAGTCCTCCGGGTTCTTGACGGAGCTCAGTATCCCCAGGGTGTCGTAGAAGATCCGCTTCAGGTACTCCGGCGTCTGGCTGTTGTGCAGGAGGGTGGGCAGGTTGCCTGCCACAAACCTTTCGAAGGTTGGAACAGAGAAGTCAAACATAGTCGCGCCACCGCGTAGTCTCCTTACAGAAATGACTTCGTCGAAAGTCACGTCTTTGACATTGAGCATCCTCGCAATTCTGATTAGGCCCTTTCTTTCTCCGCTGTTGGCCATCTGAAGGAGTCGCCCAAGCACAGAATTGTAGCGGTCCAGCAAAGACAGGTCGTAGTAGCGCGCATCGTGCAGATTCAGGTCCCTCTTGCGCTTGAGGCCGCGCCGTCCGAGCATCTGTGACTTGATATTCAGAAGCCCGTCGGTGGAGATAGGGATTAGCTCCTTGTTCCTTGGGGCCGTGCCCGCCTTAGCTCTGAATCTGCGTTGCATGAATCCGATGTACCGGTAGAAGCGCTCCCGGCTGAATGCCCCTATCACGCTCAACTGATGGTACCTCGTACCCTTCACCGAAATCTCTCTTATCCTCACATCGATATCGAAACGTGCCAGAAGATAGGCGACCTCCGTGAGTAGCGTCTTGCTCCTCGAAGCGATGTTCACTCTCCTTCCATCGCCGTATCCGCCTCCAGAGAAGACTGCCCTCAGGAACTCCGCTACGAACCCCCCATCTGCGTCGAAGACTATCCCTGGGACGTGCTTTGCCTCGCCGGACCCCCCGCAAAGAGCCCTGAAAAGCTCCGCGTGAAGCCTAGGGAGATGGTATGTGTTGACTCCCCCCCGCCGGCGCAATGTCTTGATTGGCCTCTGAAACAGAACCTCCCAGCAGCGTTCTATCTCAGCACACACCTCTGGGTTCGCCAGCCAACTCTGGGTGATTGAGTTGTTCCTGGACCTGTCGTCCTCCGAAGCACCCCCTCCAGACACGTACAGCCCGAGCATGGTGGCCAGCTCCCTCGACATCGGCAGGCTGCAAGGCAAAGGCGTCGATACAGTCGCGTGGGCCCTGGCCGAGTACGCATGTCCGTCCCTGAACAGGAGCGGGCTCGTCAGGTAGTGCAACACAGGGAGGCGTGGACTGGGGTCGCGCGGAGGCACGTACTGGGCTCCAACGACCACGTCACCTGGTCTCAGCGTTTTCGTGCTTCTGTGGAACAGTCGCCCAAGCGAGTCCATGAGATACACGCTGTGGTCTCCCGACAGTCTCAGCTCCCTCCCTTTGCTCGTTCTGATTTCAAAGACATCAGACACCTCGTGCTTCATGGCATCTGAGATGTGCACCCATGCAGTGCTGAGCCCGTCAACCACTGTCACTACCTCAACGTCTTTCCCCGCCTTGAAAGCTTCGTACACCTCAGCCACTGCGGCCAGCCTGACTCTCTCGTCATAGCGGGCGAGCATGGGGGTGCTGCCGTGCACGGACTTCTTCCCCGTCAGTCCCTTTATGTCGACGGTCCCGTCCGGGAAGACGCCGAAGTAGTTCTTCTTCCTGCTGCTGAAGGCGACATACCTGTAGACCTTGTCGAGGTCGAGCTCGACCCCCAGCCCCGAATCGGCCCACCCTGATATGGTCGACACCTGCTCTTTCGACGGGCTGTGCAGGAACAGGCTGTCGGTGTCGGAGTAGAGGACATCCACCCCGAGCTCCTTGCACTTCGCTATCGTCCTGGTGATGGCGTCCCTGCCGAGGGCTGCGGTGGCTTCGGCGACCGGGAGGCAGTAGAACGCGAACGACTCGAACCCGAAGGAGCCGTAGGCGCCGTTGAGGTACACCTTGAGGCTCTGGGACACGACCCCGTAGAGCTCCCTGTCCTGCTTCGACAGGGTGGGGTCCTTCGCCAGCTGCTTGTAGTGACCGACCCTCAGGTCCCTGAGCGAGCCTATCACGAGGCTCGTAATCCCCTTCTTCTTAGTGCACTCCCAGGAGTCTGTGTCGGGGATCTTGTTTGTCCTGCACTCCGGGTGGGGGCAGTTGACTGTCTCGTAGGAGAGGTTGTGCACCTTCATCAGCGAGGGGTACAGGCTGGCGAAGTCGAGCACGGAGACGTCGAAGTACACCCCCGGCTTGGGGTCGATTACGAGCCCGCCCTTGTACTTCTTCCCCTTGATGATGGACTTGGAGGACGCGCCCCCCTTCTCCGCGAGCTCGTCCTGCCTCGGGATGAGCGCCCCCATCCTCCTGTGCTCGTAGAACAGCATGCTCCGGATCCAGTTGGATATGCCGAGCCTCGAAACGTCGTTCATCGGCATCTTCCCGATCCTCGAGATCATCAGGAGGAGCTTCATGACGACGGAGTCGTTCATGGACGTCAGCTCGTAGGTCAACTGGGCGTCGTTCAGGCAGTACTCCCCCAGCTTCCGCAGGGGGAGGTCCCCGACCTCCCCTTCGAAGTCCACCTTCGACTTCCCGATAAGCGACTCCGAGATCCCTCCGAGGGTGTGATCGGTGTACTTGTTGCCGAACGCGTAGACCTGGATGGACCTGTTGCGGAAGAACTGGTAGAGGTCGATGTGGATTCCATGCTTCAGCGACGCCGCCACCCGCTCCAGCTGGATCGGGTCCTCCTCCTCCGCTATCCCTAGCCTCTTGCCCCTGTGCTGGATGTACCGCAGATCGAAGTCGTCCCCGTTGAAGGTGACTATCACGGGGTAGTCCATCACCTTGGAGAGGACCGCCCTCAGTAGGTCTGCTTCGCTGTCGAAGAGCCGGTACTCGAAGGGCGCACCTGAGAGCCCTTCCTCGCTCCGCGCACCCTTGAGCATGTAGACAGTCTTCTCCTTCTCATTGTAGAACGACACGGCGATGACCTCCCTGTTGGGGTCTTCGACGTCGGGGAGCCTCCCCGGCTCGTTGTCGACCTCTATGTCGAGAGCGACCCTCTTGAAGTCCACGAGGGGCTCGCCCAACAGCTCCGCCCACTCCTTCAGGAACGGGGTGAAGGACGGCGGGCTTTTCGTCATGATCTCTTCGAGGGAGCGCGCGACCCTCTCCGGGACCGCGTGCCTGACGGGGACCATCTCGCCCCCGGCGACCTTGTAGTAGGTCCCCATGCGGAGGCCGCGGTCGTAGGCATAGTTCTCGTAGTACTTGATGTCGGCCTCCCAGGCTTTGATCTGGTCGCGGATGCTGTCGTTCCCTCCGCCGATGGCCAGCGGGTCGGTGGTGATGATCTTCCTCAGCTTGGCCCTGGAGTCGGTGAGCAGGTCGAGCTTCTCCTCCTCGACTACGTCCAGGACGTCCTTGCGCGCCCTTACCGCCTGCAGCTCGTCCATGGGGAGCCTGGTATAGCAGTAGGGCTTGTGCCCGGTGTCGTCTTCCCAGAGCCAGAACATCCCGGCCTTCTGATCGTAGAACTTCAAGACCGCCTTCTTCCTGTCACCGTCGTAGGTCGCCGAGGCAAGGAGCGACTCTCCCATCTCCTTCACCGGCCTGGTCAGCCCGGCCAGCTTCTCTGCGAGGCCGGAGGTCTGGACCGAGGACTGGGAGGCCATTGATATGTGCGGAGCGGCCCTCCTACTGCAAATAAGGCTACCTCGGCCTCGTCCCGCCGGGCGCGGCGGACGATTTATAACAAGTGCCGGGGGCGCCCCCTCAGATGACTGACGTCGGAGGCTTCCTGAGGGAATACTCCCCGTACCTCTTCTGGGTCATAGCCGCGGTCTGGGCCGTCGTGGGGGTGGACGGGAGGTCGGTCCTGATGGCCTGGCCGGTGGTCGCCTGCGCCCTCTCCGGGGTGCTGCTGAAGTTCAAGCCCGGGTGGAGGGTCACCTTCTCGTGGGCGGCTTCGACAGCCGTCATGGGCCTGCTGATATGCGTCTATCAGGTGTACGCCTGGTCCCCGCTGCTGGCGGGGGACTTCTCGGCCCTGGCGGCGTCAACCCTGGGAGCGTTCGCTGTCCTCGCCGTGGTCCACGTCTTCCTGCTGTATGCGGGGACCGCGAGACCCATCCAGGCCTAGACCGAGCCGGACTTCGAGAACTTCCGCAGGTAGTAGACCGAGTAGCCGCTTATCACGAACAAGGCGCTGAACGCCCTGGTGGCGAAGACTAGGCTCCACTGCGACGGGTATGTCGTGGCTAGGGTGTCAGGGTTGCAGTTCCCCAGGCCCACCGGCGGAGGGGTGCAGGACACCGAGAAGAGCGCCCCCCACACCATGAAGTTGTACATCACCTCATAGGCCGCGGAGAAGGCGACCACGAAGCCGAAGAGCTGGAGGAACATGAGGAGCCAGCGGGGCCACTTCGAGACCGTGTCCTCCCAGATCCTCAGCCCGCTGTAGAAGAGGGCCACGCAGGCGACACTGAAGTAGGTGATCGGCTGGGCGAAGTAGGGCGGGAAGGGGAAGTAGACGTCCACCAGGGCCTTGCCGATGGGCTCGTTGGTGAGGGAAAGCGACCTCGCGATGCCGTACACCGCTACCACGACGATTATGACGAAGGAGACCCAGGCTACAATCTTGTACATCCGCCTGGCCCCGGCTTCGCTCATCGGAGCGGTGCGACCACTGATTCTGCTCTTTAAGCCTTGGGAAGGCGCTTCCTCGGAGCGCGTACCAGGCGGCCAGGAGCATCAGCGGGAGCTCGAAGTAGCTCCAGAAGGCGACCCCGGGGAGCAGGAAGAGGGCCACGGCTGCGAAGCACCCGGAGCCCAGGGCCAGGGCGCCAAGGCTGCCGTCGCAGCGCCAGAGCAGGACCGCCAGGGCAGCGAGCGCTAGCAGCACCCTCAGCGCCGTCGGGGCCGAGCCGCCGAGGCTTACGAAGATTCCTTGGAGGCTGGGGTTCAGGGTCGGCCCGAACGCGCCGGCGTAGACGAGGGGGAGCGGGGAGCGCTGGAACTGGAACAGCACCGTGTCCAGGACGAAGGCTGCCGGGTCCCAGGCCAAGAACGGGAGGGCCACCGCAGTGGCCGTCAGGACGGAGAGCAGGGGGGGAATAGTCCGCCGCCTCCGGAGGGAGAACGCCGCATAGAAGGGGAACGCGAGCCACGCCTCGACGCTGGCCCCGAAGGCGAGCCCCCAGAAGACCGCCGATGTCTTCGGCCTCCCTTTCGCCTCTGCCAGCATCGCCACGGCCACGAATGCGATGGCAGGGAGGGAGTCGTTGATCAGGTAGGTCGAGAAGAGGACCACCGGAGGGAAGAGGAAGTACGCCATGGACGAGAGTGGCCCCCTGGGACCGAGGAGGCTGAGCGAGACGACGGTCACCAGGTCCGTCGCCACCATCCCCAGGGTGGCGGCGCCGAGGGCCCCGGCGGGGGCGATGAAGACGAAGATCCCCGGGAGATAGGCGAAGACCTCCGCCGCCCCCGGGGTGGCGAGACCGCTCGGGGCAGCGTAGAAGGCGCCGTAGGGGTCCACGCCGCGGAGCAGGTAGCCGACCGCCTGGGCGTTGTAGTAGGACACGTCGGTGAAGTAGTGCGAGTTCGCGACGAGCAGGGTGACCCTAGCGGCCAGGCCGATGGAGAGGGCGAGGAGGACCCAGGGGGTGAGGAGGGTCCGTCCTCGGGGGGAGCTAGCTGCCAAACTGGGCCGAAACCTGGCCCCGCCGGGGGTGCCGAACTTAAAAGCGAAGCCGCCCCGGGGCGGGCTGCCTTGGCTTTCATCCCCGTGAACAAACCGCTCATCGGGGAGGAGGAGAAGAAGGCGGTCCTCGACGTGGTGTCCTCGGGCATGTTGGTCAACGCCTCCTACGAGGGAGGCCCCTGGGTGAGGGCGTTCGAGGGGAAGGCGAAGAGCCTGCTCGGGACGCGGCACGTGGTGGCGGTGAACTCGGGGACCGCGGCCCTGCACACGGTCCTGATGGCCCTGGGGGTCAAGCCCGGGGACGAGGTGATAGTCCCGTCGTTCACCTTCCTGGCGACGGCCAACGTGGTCCTCGCCTGCGGAGCCAAGCCGGTCTTCGTCGACATAAAGGAGGACTACAACATGGACCCGGCTGCGCTGAAGAGGGCGGTGACCGGGAAGACGAAGGCGGTCATACCGGTCCACATCTACGGCTACCCCGCTGACATGGACGAGATACGCGAGGTCGCCGCGGAGAGATCGATACGGGTGGTCGAGGACGCCGCCGAGTCTCTGGGGGCGACCTACAGGGGGACCCAGACGGGCAAGCTCTCAGACGCAGGGTGCTTCAGTCTCTACGCCACCAAGGTGGTTACCTCCGGGGAGGGGGGCGCCATCTCGACGGACGACGACGAGCTCGCCGACAGGCTCAGGCTGGTCAGGAACCACGGCCAGGTGCATGGCTACGACTCCAGGCACCTGGGGTACAACTACCGCCTGCCGGAGATGAGCGCTGCCCTCGCGTCGGTCCAGATGGACAGGCTGGACGGGTTCCTGAAGGCGAGGGCCAGGAACGCGAAGTACCTCGGCGAGCGCCTTGCAGGGGTGCGGGGGTCGAAGTTCACCCAGGCCTCCGCCGACAGGACGCACGTCTTCTATCTCTATACGCTGCACCTCGCGAAGAACAGGGACAAGGTCCAGCAGGCACTCAAGGCGGCGGGGGTCGGATCTGCCGTTTACTGGCCGACCCCGGTGCACAGGACTCCCCTGTACAGCGAGCTCGGCTACGCTGAGAAAGAGCTGCCTGTGACCGAAGACTCCGCGGGCCACGTCCTCTCCATCCCGGTCCACCCTGGCCTGACCCAGGACGAGCTCCAGACGGTGGCCGACTCGTTCCTGGCCGCAGCGCGCGAGCACCTGTAGAGGGAGGGCCCGCATGAAGACATTCGTATCCATGATGTGCCATCCGGAGCGGGAGCCGAAGATAGACGTCCCCCAGGACGAGAGGTACGAGCTCTACGTCAACAAGACCCCGAACTACGCCGAGGCGTACAAGCAGGCGATAGGGATGGCGCTGGAGAGGGGGGCAGACCTGGTGACGGCGGACACAGACGGCTACCACCCTGCGGCCGAAATCGCCAAGCTCGCCGCGGGGGATTTCGGGGACGGGGCGTTCCTCGTCCTCCCATACCGGGAGAACATAGGGTTCCAGTCGAAGTCGTTTTCGTACTTCTTCTCCCTGCTCGAGAGGAGGCGGGTCAGGGACTCAACCAGCGGGCTCTGCAGGCTGTCGCTGGACCTGATGAGGTCCCTCCCGCCCCTGAAGGCGACGGACATGACGGTCCACATCGAGATACTGAAGCGCGCCCTGAAGTCAGGGGCGCGGCTGGTCCAGTACGGGTACCTGTCATCGGCCAACGACGAGGCGGAGTCGAGGAGGACGAAGTACTACCAGCTGAAGCTCATCGGGGCGGCCTTCAGGTAGCCCCCAGACGTTGCCCCGGCGGGGATGGACATCGGCGGGCCGCGACAGAAGGCGGTCGGGTGGAACCGGCGCGTCCCAGCACTCTCCTTGACCGAGGCGGAAGGGAGCTCCCGGCTACCTCTCGGCGCGGCTCCCAAGCAGCACGAGCTTCGACTTCTGTCCTCGCGACCCGTCGCCTTCGGGCGATGAGCACGGGCAGTCCCGTCTGCACTCAACGGTAATCACGTGCCCGGTCGGCCAGTGGGGGACGCCCAGCAGCCTGCTGCGGGTCACGTGGTGCTTCCAGCGTCCCCCCTCGAACACCACTTCGTGGCCGCAGTTCCTGCAGCGGCCGAACTCAAGCCTGGCGAACTCAAGCCTGGCCATCCCCTCTGAGGGATGCTTGCGGCTTATTAGGCGATAGGCGCGGGATGCGGGTAATGGTGCGGCGGGTCAGCTCTGCGGAGGTCGGCCCTTGCAAGGTCAGGGAAGCAGTCGGGCGGCTGGGATAAGATGGAGCATGCGCGCCGGGGGGTTGGGTCCCTGGGACGGTCGAAGTTGGTGCGGACGGTGGTCTGTCTTCTGGCAGCCGCGGGGTGCTTCGCGGTCGCGCTGAGCCAGTATGAAGTCTACGCGCAGCCTTCCACTCGGTACTGCACCAGCCCGGTTCTCAGCGCGCCGTTTCCCTGCGACATCGGGGCGGTCGGCGTGGCGTTCATCTTCGCGCTGGCTGCCCTGGCGCTCCTGGCGATGGGCGTCCGGGGGGCGCTGAGGAACATGAGGGGGTCGGGCCGGGTCCGCAGCGGGGGCGACTGGGCATGACCGCCAGCCGAGCCTTCGCTCCGAGGGCTGATGAGCCGTTCGACCCGGTCGCTAGCATAAGATAGAAATACGAGGGGAGGCGGGCGAATCAACGAATTGAGCGAAGCTACCCCCGCGCCAGCCCCGGAGACGACGCCGAAAGAGCAGCCAGCCAAGGTCTTCGCGGGTGCGGTATACGAGTGCGTGCGGTGCGGGACCAAGACCACCCAGGAGGAGCTTTCGAGGCTCCCCGAAGTGAAGTGCATCTGCGGCTACAGGGTCTTCCGAAAGGTGCGGCCGTCTGTCGTCAAGCAGATCAAAGCCGTCTGAGCGGCCTTCCAATCCTTCGTCGATTGTCTATCCATAGTTCACAGGTTTAATTAGCCGCTGCAATGCGGCGGTCTGACCGCTTTGTATCTGATGCAGAGCAAGGAGAGGGCAGCCATACTGGGGTATGGGGCCTACGTCCCATACTACAGGCTCCCGACCACCGAGATAGCGCGCGTCTGGAAGGGGGGAGGTTCCGGGCCCAACGTGGAGAAGGCAGTGGCCGCCATTGACGAGGACACCGTGACCATGGCAATCGAGGCGTCGCGGTACGCCATGAAGATGGCCGGGACGGATAAGCTGGGCGCAGTCTTCGTGGGGACCGAGTCGAAGCCCTACGCCGTGAAGCCCTCAAGCACCATGGTCGCCCAGGCCCTGGGCCAGCACCACACCCTGGCCGCTGACCTGGAGTTCGCCTGCAAGGCCGGGACCGAGGCGATGCAGATAGTCACCGGGCTGGTGGGGTCGGGGATGATCGAGGCGGGGCTCGCTGTGGGGATGGACACCGCCCAGGGGAGGCCCGGGGACGACCTCGAGTACACGGCCGCGAGCGGGGGGGCAGCCTATGTGATAGGCAGGATGTCAAAGAAGGCGCTGGCGGTCATCGACTGCAGCACTTCGTTCGTTTCAGACACAGGGGACTTTTGGAGGCGGGCCCACGAGAGGTATCCGCGGCACCTCTCCAGGTTCACGGGTGAACCGGCGTACTTCTATCACATCGAGAACTCCGTAAAGACGCTCTTCGAAGAGACCGGGCACAAACCGTCGGACTTCAAGTACGCGGTCTTCCACCAGCCGAACCCTAGGTTCCCCGTCGAGGTGGCCTCCAGGCTGGGGTTCACCATGGAGCAGATCAAGACAGGGCTCCTCAACCCGCTGATAGGGAACACCTACTCCGGGAGCTCCCCCATAGGGCTGGCCGCCGTCCTGGACGAGGCCCAACCAGGGGACAAGATACTCGTGGCGAGCTTCGGCTCGGGGGCGGGTTCCGACGCTTTCTGCATTGAGGTTTTGGAAGGGGTCACTGGTGCGAGGGGGGTGAACCCCACTGTGAGGTCGATGCTGGAGCGGAGCACCAAGATCGATTACTCCACATACTCGAAGTTCAGGGACAAGCTGCACAAGTAGGCGATAGTGTGAGCGGACAAAGGGCGTACGTGGCCTCGGTCGGGATGACCCCCATCGGGGACCACTGGGGCAAGTCCATCCTGGACCTGGCCGTCGACGCATCGAGGGGTGCTCTGGCAGGGCTGGGGGGGAAGAAGGTCGACCAGGTGATAGTCGGGAACATGTTCAGCGCCGTGGGCGCAAGCCAGGAGCACCTGGGGGCCCTGGTGACCAGCGCTCTGGGGCTTAGGGGGACGCCGGCGTTCAAGGTGGAGGCGGCCTGCGCGTCCGGGGGGTCGGCGTTCAACACAGGGTACAGGCTGGTGAAGTCTGGGGCGATAGGGAGCGCCCTGGTCATAGGGGTCGAGAAGATGCGAGACCTCGAGCCAGAGGAGGCGTCCCGGGCCCTGGCCATGGCGGAGTCGGCCGAGTACACCCAGTTCGTCGGCGCGACATTCGCGGCCCTCAACGGCCTCCTGGCCAGGCTCTACATGGAGCAGGAGAACGTCACCAGGGACGAGCTGAGCGCGATGCCCGTGCTGGACCACGCCAACGCCGTCACCGCCGCCCATGCGCAGTTCAGGAAGGCCATCACCCCCGAGGTGGTGTCCAGATCCGCCCTCATCTCCGACCCGCTGAGGCTCTTCGACTGCGCCCCGGTGGGGGACGGGGCCGCGGCGGCCCTGATCGTGAACGACGACGCCCTGGCGGGGGCCAAGGGGGGGCACGTCGAGATCCTTGGAGGGAAGATCGCGACCACCGAGTTCAGCGTGTACGAGAGGGAAGACATGCTCGACTTCCTGGCCACGAAGGAGGCGTTCAAGGGGGCCATGGCGGAGGCAGGGCTGGCCCCAGGCAAGCTGAGCCTGGCGGAGGTGCACGACGCCTTCTCCGTGGTCGGCGCGCTCTCACTGGAAGCCATGGGGTACTCGAAGCGCGGCCAGGGCTCCAAGGACGCCAAGGCAGGGAAGTACTCGATGGACGGCGAGCTCCCCATCAACACCTTCGGGGGGCTGAAGGCCCGGGGGCACCCGGTTGGCGCGACCGGGATGTACCAGATAGCGGAGGCCTTCCTCCAGCTGGCTGGGAAGGCGGGGAAGAACCAGGTGGAAGGGGCGCAGTACGCCGCCACCCAGAACATCGGAGGGGTGGACTCCACCAGCGCGGTGCACGTCTTCGGGAGGGCTTCGTAGTTGGCCATACAGTACTGGAGGATAAGGGACAGGTACTACCGGCTCATCGGGAGCAGGTGCGGGGCCTGCGGGTCCGAGTTCTTCCCTCCTGTCTACAGGTGCAAGAAGTGCGGGTCCGAGGACATCGCCGACAGGGAGATGCCCAGGACAGGCAAGATACTGACGCACACCCTGCTCCACGAGCCGCTCCCAGGGTTCGAGGCCCTGGCCCCGTTCTACCTCGCCGTGGTGAAGCTCGACAACGGGGCGAAGGTGCTCACCCAGATAGTCGACTCACCCCCTGATGCGGTGAAGTCGGGGGCCAAGGTCAGGGCGGTTGTGAGGAGGGCCAAGGTGGACGGAGACTCGGGGCAGATCTTCTACGGCTACAAGTTCGTGGTGGAGTAGGCCGCTCAGGGCGCCTCCCGCATGACGACGTTGCTCTTCCCGTAGGGCCCGACGACCTCGAACCCCTCCCTCTCGAACATCGACTTCGTCCCGAACCAGGCCGCCAGCGCCCCCCTGTGGGTAATCGGATACGCCTCCACTGTCCCTCCACCCCGGGCTCTGATGGAGTGAGTCCAGGGCGGCCGCCAGGGCCAGCTTGGCGACCTCTCTGCGCCGGTACGCCCTGTCGACGGACAGGCAGGTGACCCTCCAGATCTTCTCCCCTCCGTCAGGCCCGAGGGCCTTGTAGCTTCTGGCCACGTCGACCCTGGGGAGCTCCTCCCTGGGGCCGTACTGGCACCACCCTACGGGCTCCGCGCCGTCGTACACCAGGATGCCGTGGGCCCGCCCCTGCTCGACGAGAGGCTTCTTCTCGTCCCGGTTCCTCCTGGCCTTCCGCTCCAAAGGCCACCCCCTGGTCTCCTTCGGGGGCCGCTCCCGCTGATAGTAGATGCACCAGCAGACCCCCCACTCGCCATGCTTGCCGAAGAGCTTCTGGAAGTCGGGCTAAGTCTCCTTCGAGAGCTCCCGCGTGTAGAAGTCGGGCCGGGGCACGCCCTGGCATGCGGCCGGGGGCGTTAACTGCGTCGCGCCTGAGCCAAGGGATCCCGGAGAGCCACGACAGTTAAGACGAATGCGGCGGCAAGGGTGCGGGGCGATGGCATACACAGAGCTCGTGCTCGCGTCATTCCTGCTCATAGCGCTGGCCTCGGTCCTGATATCCAGGAAGGTCAAGACGCCCTATACCATCCTCCTGGTGCTGATGGGGCTGATCCTGGCCGCCGTCCCTGTGGCGGGGTTCACCGGGCTGACAGGCTTCTTCACGACCCTGGCGAACGAGCAGCTGTTCGTGGGGCTCGTCCTCCCGCCGATACTCTTCGAGAGCGTCATGAGCATCAAGGCTGCCGACTTCCGGGCGGTCTACAGGCACGCCTTCGTGATGGCCACCGTGGGGGTCCTGATCTCCGTCCTGGTGGTGGGGGTGGTCCTGTGGAAGGTGGTCGGCTTCTCCCCGCTCGTGTCCTTCCTCTTCGCCGCGCTGATCTCTCCCACGGACGTGGCCACGGTCCTCGAGGTCTTCGCCAGGGTGAACGTCCCGTCGAAGCTCGCCGCCCTGGTGGAGATGGAGTCTGTCTTCAACGACCCGACAGGCATCGCCGTGTTCACCGTCGTCCTGACCTCTTCGGCGGCCGCAGGCCTTCAGCCGGTGAGCGCCCTTGCCACCTTCACCTACATCCTCACGGCAGGGATGCTCGTCGGGTTTGGCGTGGCCTGGGGGGCGCGCCAGGTCCAGCCATTGGTCACCGACGCGGTGACCCAGGTGGTGCTGACTCTGGTGGCGGTCTACGGCTCCTTCGCCCTGGCATCGGCCATAGGGGCGTCGGGGCTGATAGCCGTCGCCGTCACGGGGCTCTTCTACGGGAACACGGTCCTGCTGAACATAGAGAGCAAGAAGGTGGGGGACGTCACCAGGGAGTTCTGGAGCATCATCGCGTTCGTGGCGAACGCCGCGGCCTTCTTCTTCATCGGGGTCAGCACCAACATATTCCTCCTGGCCACGAGCGTGGGCGCGTTCGTGGTGGCCTACGGGGTGGTGGTCATGGCCAGGATAACGTCGGTCTACCCTATCCTCAGCATCATGAAGGTGGAAGGGCGGGAGACCGCCTCCAGCTGGATGAACGTCTCGACCCTGGGGGGGATGAGGGGGGCCCTGGCCATAGCCCTCGTCTCCGCCGTCCCCCTGGCGGCCAGGCAGCCCGTGGCGACCCTGACCTTCGGCGTGGTGATGCTGAGCATCCTCCTCCAGGGGCCCCTCCTCGAGCGCTACGCCAACAGGGTGTTCGGCCACCAGGAGACCCTGCAATCAGGCGAGGCTGACGAGGCGCCCCCGGCCCGGAGGCCGGCCCAGACCTCCGCGGAGCCTTTATCACCGGAGCCCGAAGAGCGGGACGACGATGAGCTTCGATGAGATAGTCAGGCTGGGGCAGCAGAGAGGGTTCTTCTTCAAGACGGCGGAGAGCTACCCCAACACCCCGGCCGGGTTCCTGGACTACGGGCCCCAGGGGGTCGGCCTGAAGAACAGGATGGTGGAGCTCTGGCGCCGCGTGGTGGTCAAGAGGGACGGGATGCTCGAGATAGACGGGTCCCAGATACTCCCCAGGGCGGTCTTCGAGGCGTCGGGGCACCTCTCCAGCTTCACCGACCCCTTCGTGAAGTGCGCGAAGTGCGGCTCCGTCTTCCGGCCGGACAAGCTCATCGAGGAGAAGACAGGCAAGGGGGTCCCTGAGAAGCTCGGCGACGCCGAGTACGACCAGGAGATGGAGCGGTCCGGGGTGAAGTGCCTGAAGTGCGGGTCCAGGCTCTCCGGGACGACCAGGTTCAACATGATGTTCAAGGTGGGGATCGGGCCCGCCCAGGAGGAGGCCTACCTGAGGCCGGAGACCTGTCAGAGCATATTCGTCGACTTCCCGCTACTCTTCAAGACCCAGAGGGTCAAGCTCCCCGTGGGGATCGCCCAGGTGGGGCGGAGCTTCAGGAACGAGATCGCCCCGAGGCAGGCGCTGATCAGGCTCAGGGAGCTCAACCAGGCGGAGGTGGAGGTGTTCTTCAACCCGAAGAAGGCCGACGACCCGCGCTTCGACGCTTCGCTGGACAAGGCCCTGTCGTTCAGGCTCCCGGACGGGACGGACGCGAGGATGACCGTGGGCGAGGCGAGGGAGAAGGGGGTGGTCCCGCACAAGCTGGCGGGGCACTATCTGGCGCTGATCGCGGGGTTCTACGAGGACGCCGGCATCGGACCAGATGCCATCAGGTTCAGGGTCCTGGCAGAGGAGGACAGGGCGTTCTACTCGAGGGCTGCCTTCGACCTCGAAGCGAAACTCTCCTGGGGGTGGGTGGAGCTGGTGGCCTGCAACTACCGGGGGGACTTCGACCTCGGAGGGCATGCGAGGGTGAGCGGGAGCAACTTCACAGTAGACGACGACGGGGAGAAGGTCCTTCCGCACGTCTTCGAGCTGTCCCTCGGCATAGACAGGAGCATGTTCGCCGTGATGGAGTCGTCGATGAAGGGGGAGGGGGAGAGGAGGGTGATGGCGCTGCGGCCCTACCTGTCTCCAACCCAGGTGTGCGTGTTCCCGCTGGTGAACAAGGACGGACTGCAGGAGGGGGCGCGGAGGGTCTACGAGGACCTCAGGGAGTCCTTCGACGCTTTCTACGACGAGTCCGGGGGGATAGGGAGGCGCTACGCCCGGGCGGATGAGGCCGCGGTCCCCGCCTGCGTCACATTCGACTACGACTCGCTGAAGGACGGGACCGTCACCCTCCGCGACAGGGACACGAGGGCCCAGGAGAGGGTGTCTGTACCCGAACTAAGGTCGAGGCTCGCGGAGCTGACCCGCAGCCCCGCTATAGGGAAGAGAGGGCCAGGTAGATAGCCAGGGCGGCCCAGGCCCCGGCTACCGTCGAGAGGACGTTCACTATGTTGTTCTCCACGAACGGGGAGCCCCGGGTGGCCCTCGTCTTCTCCCCGCAGTGCTTCAGCGCCTCGGTGGGTTTCAGGCAGACCACGCAGTGCCCCCTCCTCTGGACCGCGGCGCCGGCCAGGCTGTCGGCCAGCGCCCCGAAGAGGCCGCCGCCGAGGCAGGCGGGGATCGTCAGGTACGGGTCTTGGAGGACCCCCAGCGAGAGCGCGATCACCCCGATGACCACCGAGGCGACCATGGCGCCCGCGAACCCGAGCGGCGAGACCCCCCCTGACGTCCCAGGCGACACGGCCTTCGACGGGTTGGTGATCAGCCTGGGCTGGGAGCGGCTGAGGAGCCCGAGCTCAGTCGCCGCCGTGTCGGCCGCCGAAGCGGAGACCGCGCCGAGGAACATGGCGGCCAGGGGCTGGCCGGGCTGGACGAGGTTCCAGACGGCGATGATGGACGCGAGCCCCCCGTTTGCCAGTATGTGGGGCCAGTTGCGGGCGCCCCCCTTCCCCTGGGCGCCCCCCAGCCGCCTCTTGTAGCCGTACTTGTAGAGGGTGAAGGCGACCCCGAGGACGAAGAAGACAGCGACGACCACGAACCACTGGAGGCCGCCCCCGTAGATCACAGAGAACCCCACCGCGGCGCTGGCCAGGAACCCCCTCGAGTCGATGGCCCTCGCGACCACGGCAGCCAGGGCCACGGCCAGGACCAGGAAGAACTCGACCACGGCCCACACGAAGGTGATCAATGTCGTCCCCACCCGCCTTGGCGGTGTTAAATACGCAACTGACCGTTAACTTCGTCCATTATGCTATAGGCGAAGCCTGCCCGTCTTGGTGGCGGCCGAGCTCTTTCTCCAATCCGCAGCCTGACTGAACTCGTGAGGAACCTGGCGGGTGAGGCCTCGGCCACGGGTGACAGGGTGGACATGCGGCTCGAAGAAGAGGAGGAAGGCGCATTCTCCCCTCGGTTGGACTTATCAGACGCCAATAGGCTTGAGTTCGGTAAGCGATGCTAGCAGGGGTGAAGGCCAATTTGAGCAATAACGAAGCATTCAACTTCGACGAGAAGGCACGGGATACTGTGAAGAGGGCTAAGCTGGTCTTTTTTAGGCTGAGTCAGCTATAGCCTCTTGTTCTATCTCGCGGTAGAGTCTGTAAAGCGGATACACCGATACATCGTCGAATCATAGGGTGGCACATCAGACGGCGCAAGGCCGCCACAGGAAGGAAACGTCGTTTCAGCTGTCGAGAGGCCTAAGACACAAGTGATTGGGGAGAACCCTGCAGGAGAACCGGTGGAGGCATTCGATAACCTGCTAGCAAAGGCATGTGCCCTTTGCTACGAACTGAACCGAGGGCACGGGTTCACGGACGGAAACAAGAGAACCTCGCTTATGTCAATGGTCCTGATGCTCTGGATCAACGGGGCAGACATGATCTTGCCTCGTGCCATGACGAAGTATCTTCTCATGGTCGCAGAGGATCGGATGACCGAGAAAGAGTTCCTGAACGCGATCCGGAGATATGCCTACTCAAATCGCTTCGTGGGCGTGTGGAAAAGATACAGATACAACAAGCTCCCTGAATTGGTCTATCAGTTCTATAGACGCGCTCCGGGACTTTGGTATGTTCATCGGATGAACATCGACTGGTTAGGTGCTGGAAATGAAGAAGCTCTGAATCGGTTCTGGGATGAGGAAGAACCTTGGGAAGAGCGGGGGTATCCAAAAGGCGATGTCGAGCTTGGCATTGAAGGGGCGCTGCCCGAACTTGTCAAAAGAGGCCTCCTGACCGAAGAGTAAATGCCGCTTGGCTCAAAGAACAGCGTCAATCCCTTTCACCATCTGACGCTCGGTACCATAGGTTCTCGCTGTGGCATGGATCGCTTATCCTGGGTCCCTGAGGCGCGCCCCATCAGAATCTGGCGAAGCTCGAGAAGTCTCCAAGGATGCGCGAGCCTGGGAGTGACCATCAGTCCCGTTGCCCTGGGGCACGAGATGAAGGACGGCGAAGGCCGTGCCGGAGTGCAGGGCCCCTCTCCAGTCATGGGCCGAGGGGCAAGGCTATTCAATAAATACGCACTACCGGGCATGAACATCGTGCCGAGGATACTCTACGGGGTCAGCCCCATAGGGCTGGGGCACGCCACCCGGTCCCTGGTGGTAGCCAGGGAGCTGGAGAGGAGGGGGGCCGAGGTCATGATGTTCTCCGGGGGGAAGGCGGCCGAGTTCCTGAGGGGGTGCGGCGTGGCGGTGGAGGACTTTGTGGAAGACGCCGGGCCGAAGGTCGTCGGGGGAGAGATGAAGAACGCGGCCGCCTGGTACGTCAGGTCTTGGCTCGCGCAGCGGAGGAACGTGCCGAAGGCTCTGAGGCTGGCGGGCGCCTTCGCCCCGGACGTGGTGGTGTGCGACGAGGAGTTCTCAGGCACGGTCGCGGCTGGGGAGCTGGGGGTCAGCCGGGTCTTCATAGCCGACGAGCTGGAGCTCGGCTTCGCCCGCGGACGCGTGGCCCGGGCGATAGAGAGGAGGGTGGAGAGGTGGTACGGGGGGCTACTCGACGCCGTGGACATGCTGATAGTCCCCGAAGAGGGGAAGGACGCCGGGAACAGGCGGTACGTGGGCCCGATCGTGCGGGCTACGACGGCGGGGTGTCTCGAGGTCCGGAGGAGGCACGGCCTCCCTGAAGGGAGGATGGTGCTGGTGAGCCTGAGCGGGAGCGGCGCCGGGAGGGAACTCGCGTCCAGGGCCCTGGACGCCCTTGGTTCCGTGCAGGGGGGCCGTCCCTCGCTGGTCGTGACAGGGAACAGGGGGCCGAAGTTCCATGGCGAAGGGGTCTATGACCTCGGGGTGGTGAGGGACAACCAGGACCTGGTCGCCTGCGCGGACCTGGTCGTCTCGACCGCGGGGAAGAGCACGATAGACGAGGCGGCCGCAGCGGGGACCCCCATCATCGTCGTCCCCATCAGGAACCACGCGGAGCAGGAGAGGAACGCGGCGGCGTTCGGCTACTCGGCGGGGGACTCGGCCAGGCTGAAGGAGCTGATACCGTTGAAGCTGTCAGCCAGGGAGGGAGCCAGACCCTGCCACGGCGAGGTCAAGGCGGCGGAGCTCATCATGTCGCTAGCCTAGCCCCGCGGGCCGCACGGCAGCAGGTCAGGGCGCCCTGCGGGCCTCGGCTTCCTTCTCCTGGACCTCGCGGAGCGAGGAGATCAGCGCTTCGTCGGTCGGAATCCCGGACAGCGCCAGCACGAGTTGCTCCTTCCTGGCCAGCTCGACGGCCAGGGGGTCCACCTCCCTCGGTCCGTGGATCACCACCATCCTCGGCTTGAGCTGCGACACCCTGATGGCGACCAGTGGGCTCCTCCCCATCCCCACCTTGGTGAAGACCAGCGCCCGCTCGGTGGTGGCCCCGAATATCCTGTAGAAGTCGTAGCCAGAAAGGGCGTAGATCGTCTTTATGCTATCGACGACAGTGTACCCGTAGAGCTTCACCTCGTCGGGGTCCCCCGCGAGGACAGTCGCGTCCAGGGCGCGGAGTAGCTTCGAGGCCTCGAGGGGGGCCGGGAACTCGCCTATGGAGAGTATCGCCTGGTCGTCCCCGCTTGAGACGAGCTTGGAGACCACCCTCTCCTTCCCCTCGTCGAGCCTCACCAGGGCCTCGACGTACTTCTTGACGAACTGCACCCCCGGGGAGGGCCTGCGGCCCGACTCGTAGTCGCTGAGGACAGATGCGGAGATCCCGAGGGCGCGCGCCAGGGCGACCTGCTTGATCCCGAGCCTGTCTCTCCATGCCCTCATGGCCCGCCCTGCGTCTGGGCTGGCGACCACGTCCCCGGCTATGCGCGCCAGAGCGTCGCTGGCTGGTGGTTCCATGGAGTTAGCCGGTTGACGTAGGACAGATAAGCCTTTGGCGAACTATTCGCCCCCACGAGGCCTCTTCGCCAGAGCGGCGACCTGCTCCTTCAGCGACGCCACGCCATGCCTGACGGCAGGTTCCTCTCTGGCGAGCCCCAGCTGCCTCACGAGCCGCTCCCCCAGGAGCCGACCGTCCCCCGAGGTGAGGGTGGAGAGGCTGTCCTTGGGGCGGGGACGAAGGAGGGCCGTGACCCCGTCCACAAGCTCTTTGCCGAGGAACGAGTAGCATTCGGCGAGTTCCTTGCGGGTCACAAGCTCCTCGGCCTTGGCCGAGAGGATCTCGGTCTTGGCGGCGGACCACTCGGACTCCCCTGACATACCTCTTGCCCGGAGTATGTCGTGCAGGACCGTCACCCCCTCCAGCCTCGCCCCGCACCCTGCCCGGCTGGCCGCCTCCAGGCCTGCCCCGGCTGCTACGGCCTCGAAGCTCTTCGCCGCGCCCTTTGAGAGCGCCCGGAGCTGGGACAGCAGGTGGCTGGGGGACGGGACAGTCTCGCTGGCGAGGAGGAATGCGCCAGCGAACTCTTGGCTCGCCGCGAGGAGCCAGAAGTCGGCGTCGATGAGGGTCCCCTTCTCGAGCGCATCCTCGGCCCTCCCCAAGGCCTTCAGGGCCGAGCCCAGGCGCGCCGTGCTCGCCGCTTCGGCCGAGGAGGAGAGGGTCGCCGAGCTCGTGGCTATGGCTGTGGAAAGAACCAGAGTGGTGTCGCGGACCGGCTTCGCCGAAGCAACAGAGAGGGCGCGCTCCGGCTTGGGTCTCAGCACCTCGTCCTCGGTGACAAAGGCCGCGTCGACGAACACGTCGCCCAGCTTGAGGGACGTCCCAGGCCGCGGCTCGTCGGTCACTATCAGGATGTCGAACTCGCAGCTGTACCTCTGAATCCCCCTCGACGCGCATCCCACCAGGGCGACCGCCGAGTCGAGGTATGTGTCGAGGATCGGCCTCAGGTGCTCGGCCACTGGCCCGGTCTTGCCTTTCATGAGGGAGTCGCCTTTCTGCAGCTCTGAAAACGACCTATGAAAACGTGCCAGAGGGCCGGTCGCGCGACTCCTGCCGCTCTAATTCTGTTCGATAATTTGAATGTGCGTTGAAATTCCTATAAAAGAGGCTAAACACATAAATATGTGTCAGGGAGGGAGTTCCATGTAAGTATTTCGCTAGTGGTAGATTTGTTCGCAGACAAAGACTTCTCGCGACTGATGCGCCTGCAAAAGGCAATGGACAAGTGTCCCCGATGCGGCAAGGGTCCAATGATCGTCGACTCTGCAGGGGGGGAGCTCTTCTGTGGCGCATGCGGTTTCGTGGTCAAGGAGAAGATAGAGGAGATCGGGCCCGAGTGGAGGGCGTTCTCCAAGGAGGAGAAGGACGACAGGAGCAGGGGAGGCATACCCACCTCCATAGCCATGCACGACATGGGGCTGGCCACTGTCATAGGCGGGATCAACAAGGACGCGTCGGGGAAGTCGCTCTCGGCGTCCATGAAGGCGACGGTGGAGAGGCTCAGGACCTGGGACTCGCGCAGCCAGGTGCACGAGCCTGTGGACAGGAACCTGAGGCAGGCTTTCAGTGAGCTGGACCGGCTTTCCGACAAGCTGTCGGTCTCTGACGCCGTGGTCGAGAAGGCGGCCTACGTGTACAGGAAGGCCCTCGAGCGCGGGCTGGTCAGAGGGAGGTCGATCTCGGCGATAATCGCGGCGTCGCTCTATGCGGCTTGCAGAGACACCCAGACCCCGAGGACCCTGAAGGACCTGGCCGCGGTCAGCAACGTGAAGAAGAAGGACATCGCGCGATGCTACAGGCTCCTGCTCAAGGAGATGGACATCAAGATGCCCGTGGTGGACCCCACGAAGTGCATCTCGAGGATCGCGTCCAAGGCAGGGCTCTCCGAGAAGACGAAGAGGAGGGCGCTCGAGATACTCAAGAGGGCCGAGGAGACGAGGATTTCAGCCGGGAAGGACCCGATGGGCCTTGCGGCCGCCGCCCTCTATGTCGCCTGCACCCTCGAAGGGGAGGACAAGACCCAGAAGGACGTCGCCGAGGCGGCGGGGGTGACCGAAGTCACGATAAGGAACAGGTACAAGGGGCTCAGGTCGGCCCTGGGCATCTGAGGATATTCAGGTCGCTCCCGACCGTCGGACCCGCCATCTGCCGCTCTCTTTCTCTCTCCGCCCCTGCAGATGACAGAGGGGCCAGCGCTGAGGTGAGCGTGCTTCACGCGCGAGGCTTTCTTGGCTCCACGCTCCCCGCTCCGCGACCCCCCGACGTCCGAGAGCGCTGGGCAGCCCTGACGGGAGGCGGTCAGCCTAAGTCGGCGGGACTGTCTCCAGGCCTGTGACGACCGGCCTGAGAGCCTGCGAGGTGCTTATGGCCGTCATGTCGGCTGAGATCTCAAGGACTATGGTGGTGGTCTTCCCCGACGCTATGGTGAAGCGCATCGGGACCTTGATCTGCCCGCTCGGGACAGTCAGTGTGACGTTGGTCCCGCTCACCGTGGCCACCGCGGCCGTTATCCCGAACCTGACCATGGTGTAGTTCCCCGCGGGGATGCTGTTCTTCCCGAGCATCCTGGTGACGCTCTGCAGCGCCAGAAGGTCGAAGGTCGTCGCGTTGACTTTGTAGTTCACGCTGGCGTTACCAGGCCCCTGTAGGGTGATGTCAGTGATCGTGAGATAGATGTGGGTGACGTTGCTCCCTGCGGGGGAGTCCTTCACACCGACGACCAGGCTTCCGCTCGGGGTTCTCAGCAGCGCCGTCGCCGCGACACCTACGACCACTATCACCACGACGGCTATCGCGACGGCTACGATCTTCGTCTTCAATCCTCGCTCTGCTTCGCGAAGGGCGTATTTAGCATAGCGCGTTTGAACATGACGGGCTGCCGCCGAGCGACTGCGTCAGATATCAAATCCCGGCCACCGCATTTCTGATTTGAACCTAACTACGTCTAGGAACCGCTCTACTCAGATTCACTGTTCTGCATGTGGGGTGCCCGACCGAAATTCCAGGTGGTAGCAAATTCAGGCGTTCTTGAGTTCGTTCCAGTCCTACGAATCCTCAGCCTGTCTCCCTTGCAAGGTATTCTCCCATTTGAAGTACTCCTCTTGCAGCGCCTCCCACAAGGGAGGAAGGTCAACCGACTGTCTCAGAATGTCTGCACTTGTCACCACACGCACCTTGGACTGTTTCTTGAAGTGCGGGTCGTGAGACCAGACGGGGAGGCCGTGTGCCATCGCGAGTGCCAAGAATTCGGCGTCCTCTGGATCTATCGGGTCCATAATCGATTTCGCTTCCGACATCTTATGGGTGTACTCCTTTGTCATCGCGGTCCTGACGTAATAGCCAATTTGGTTCGTGAAGGCCCGGAAGTCGAAGTCAGGTCTCCGCTTTGTCCACTCAGTTCTGTGCTCCCAGAGCTCGTCGACCCCTTTATAGGGAGTGGACAACTCGAGCTCGAGGCTCTTGACGATTTTCCCCGTCAACTTCCCCGGGTCGAGCAGCCAGGATACTAGGATGGTTGTATCGACGACGTACTTGGTCTGCACCACGGCTACGCCGTTTTCTTGATGACGCTGCGAGGATGCTGTACTGCGAGGGCCCGCCGGAGTATCTCCTCGTCCGAAAGGCCCGGTTCCGCGAACCGCTCCAGTAGCTTCTCCGCCTGAAGCTGCCTTTCAAAGGCCTTCGTGGCGACCCTGCTCCAGTTCGTCTCTGGATGCTCCTTCAGTTCTCTCTTCAGAGTCGCTGGTATGCTGATGTTCATGGGAACCGTTCCTTCCTTCTTGCTCATGACAGTCCCGATGCGCATTGGTGCGCATTTAAGTCTTTAGCCGAAGACGTATTTGAACTAAATTGCGTTCAAGAACCGGCCACCGCAGTTAAGATTTGAACCCAGTTGCGGACTGTGAAAGACGGCCTGCTCCTGCCAACTTTTCTGTGCAGTTGCAGTACCGCTCCTTGACTGACTGAGCGGCGAGGGTCTCTCGTCCGTGGACGACCCATCAAGCAGGGACCGCGGCTCGGGCCAACTGTTTGAGTACTCCCTTCTTCCTCAGGCCCCAGACTTCAATTCCCATCACTTCGCCCTTCTTGTCGAGCTCCACAACCACCTCGTCCTCCACCTCCCTCACGCTTTCCGCTGGGCCGTCCTTGAAGTGGAAGTATAGTATGTCGACTTCAGGGTCGTAGCTGAGCTTCATATTTCCGTCCAGACTCCTCTTCCGAGCTTCCGCCTAATAAGCCTGTTAACGTCTGACGCGTGATAGGCTGTGACCACCCGGTTCGCCTTCACCCGGGGGACATAGATTACGACGGGGTATCTGTGATTGGTCTTCTTCACGGCTACTAGGGACGAAGATTCGGTGTCCTTGAACAAGCTGTCGGGTCTTTGGACGGCTTCAGCCACCTGTTTCCTTGTCACCCGCCTTAGGTGAAGCCTCTCCCAGGCGTGAATACTGAACTCCAGCGATGTCAGCGAGCTCCTGCGTCATCGCCGGGGCGGGTCGGGAATTTAAGGCAGGGTAGGTAGCAGTCACGTGCAGCACCAGGGCTACGCCGCCTTCTTGATGATGTCTCGAGGGTACTGGACGCGGAGACCCCGCCTGAGGATTTCCCTGTCGGAAAGGCTCTGCTCTGCGAGCTGCTCCAGAATCTTGTCCGTCTGGAGCTGCCTTTCGAAGGCCTTCGTCGCGACCCTGCTCCAGTTCGTCTCCGGGTGCTTCTTCAATTCTTTTTTCAGGGCCGCCGGGACGCTGATGCTCATAGGAATCATACGGCCTGAAGTGAATGTACGAGCTAGAAGTCAGGCAGCACGTCGACCGGATCTTCAAGAAACTCTCGAAAAGGGACCGGAAACAGATGGAGGCGACAGGCAGAAAGATTGGCGAGATTCTGCGGGAGCCCCACGCCTTCAAGGCCATGCGCTTCCCGCTTGTGGGGATGAGGAGAGCCCACTTCGGAAAGTCACGCCCTGCTGTTCTCGATTGACTGGTAAAGGAAGACTGTCGTTCTCGAAGACTACGAGCATCATGATCGGGTCTACGAGGGGAGGTGGCTCTGGTTTGCCCGCGTAACTCATTCCCCGGAGGTGTCGCAGCCAGACGGGTTCGACACCTTCAATGCGTCAATCTGAACCTGGCTAGGTCTAAGAACCGAGGCGCGCGCCGTGGACGATGCGCAGGTGGATGGACCTAGTCCTCCCGGACCAGGCGTTCCCTCCCCCTCTGGGCCAGGGGCTCCCGGGGGTATATGGCGGGGAAGCTGGCTGAGAGTATGTCGACGTATCTCTCCGTCTCCTGGTCGTTCATGAACTGGAACATGTACCTCCCCGAGTAGGGCTCGTGGGGCCCTTCCCTCCTCATGAACTCGATGTGGATCAGCGGGTCCCCCTGCCTGATGGTTATGGGGGTCCTCTCGTTGCTGAGGTTCACAAGCTCCAGGGCCAGCCTCCCGACGAACCCGCTGTGGACCTTCACCGAGTTGAGGAAAGAGAGCCCGAGCCTCCCGAACTTGCTCTTGGAGGTGAGGTGGGCGACCACGTCGGGGGGCGTGAACACAATCTCCCTCGATATCATGTTCCTGTGCTCCAGGTAGTTGAGGGTCCTGTCCTCGCGGACCGTCAGGACGTACCCGTCGCCGTCGAACGCCGAGTCCTCCGACGGGTAGATGCAGCTGTACTTGCTGACCATCTCCTTCAGGAGGGGTGCACCGATAACGGTCATGTTGCGAGCGGAGGCCCTGTCTCAGGCCCCTTATCAATCAGCCCCTCGCCTGACCCCCGGTCCGTCAGCAGGTACTTTTTGATGGCCAGATACGCCACGAGGACGAAGGACGCCACGCCGAAGAGCAGGACGAGGTCATAGTCCACCAGCGTCTGCCCCACATATTCGTTCGTCGCGTTGACAGATATCCCGAAGGCCGACTGCCCGAAGAACGAGTACGCGCTCCCGAAGTAGTCGACCCCCCAGTGGGCGAGGACGGCGACGTGGAACCCGTACCTGACGTAAAGGTACCCCAGGACCAGGCCCCCCCACACGGCGTCCGGCAGCTTCGCCCAGGACCACCCCCCGGTGCCGCCGCAGTTGACGTGGCAGAGCCCGAAGGTGACGGCGCTCCCGACGGTCGCGGCCCAGATGATCACCCCCGCGGCGCCCCCGACCGCCGCCCCTTCGAACACGGCGGAGGGCCTCCACAGCGCCCTCAGCGCCTCGCGGGGGGACCTGCCAACTGACAGCACCAGCGCGAAGAGCCCTATCAGGACGACCCTGAACCCGAGCTCCTCCCTGAGCGGGGCGAGGGCCAGGGAGCCGAACTCCAGGAGGGGGTCGAAGTTAGCGAAGGGGTTCCCCACGGACCCCAGGGCGGAGACGGAGACCGCCGTGATGAACGTCCCGGTGAACCCGAGGAACCCTATGGCCACCAGGATCACGAAGAGGGGGCTCTCCATCAGCGCCCCCACCCCGGTGGCAAAGGCGTCTCTCATCGCCGCGGCGGGCCTCTTCTGCTGCGCTGCGCCGTAGGCGAACATCCCGGCGTAGACCGCCAGGACAAGGAGGAACACCCCGCCTATGGGGACGGTGAAGGGGAGGATGGCCGCGACCGGGCCGATGAAGAGGAATGTCTGCACGTAGGACCCGTAGCTCAGCTGGTTGGACAGCCCCCCATGGAACACCGCGTAGACGCCGGCCGGGAAGGAGCCGACAATCAACCCCAGGGTGAGGAAAGCCAGGCCGAGGAAGACCACGACCACCAGGCTGGACTCATGTCTCGCTGGCTTCCTCTCCAACTCAGCCTGTCTCCTCGTCCGGCCCCTTCTCCAGGAACACCGACCCGGAGTAGCCGCACTTCTGGCAGTAGTACTCGGAGGGGACGAAACCCCAGAGGTCCTTGTTCATGGTGGTGAGCGGGGCGAGGCACCTGGGGCAGAGCTTCGTTTCGGGGGCGAAGGGGCTCCGCCTGGCCAGGACAGGCTCCCTGTCGTCGGGGCTCTTCTGAGGGTGCATGCGGGCCCGGATTCACCGCGCGCTTAAAACCATTCGAGGCGAGGAGCGCCCCGTTGGCCACGGAGAAGTGCTACGCCTGTGGGGAAGCGATGGTCGGGATACAGGCCTGCAAGTACAGGTGCAACAGCTGCGGGGCGCTGTTGGACTGCGAGGATGTCTCCGGGCTCCCGAAGTGAGCCGCCGCTACTGTGCCGGAGGACGGCTCCCGCTGAACGCCGCGTAGGCCTCGTCCGCGCTCTTCCCTTCGTGGACCACCCCCCTCACGGCCTTGATTATGGAGACTGGGTCGGCGGACTGGAATATGTTGCGCCCCATGTCCACCCCCGACGCCCCCTCTGCGACGGCGTCGTGGGCGAGCTGCAGGGCGTCCCTCTCCGGGAGCTTCTTCCCCCCGGCTATGACGACGGGGACCGGGCACCCGTCGACCACCCGGCGGAAGTCGGCGCAGTAGTACGTCTTCACTATGCTGGCCCCCAGCTCGGCCGCTATGCGGCAGGCGAGGCCCAGATACCGCGCGTCTCTGGCCATCTCCCTCCCCACCGCTGTCACCGCAAGCACCGGAATCCCATACCTCTCCCCTTCGTTGACCAGCTCAGCCAGGTTGGCCAGGGTCTCCTTCTCGTGCTCCGAGCCCACGAAGACAGACACGGCCACCGCGGACGCGTTGAGCCTCACCGCCTCCTCGATGGAGGTGGTCACGACCTCGTCCGAGAGCTCCTTCAGTATGCTCGTCCCCCCTGACACCCTGAGGACGATGGGGATGTCCTGGTTCGCGTCGACGGACGTCCTGAGCACACCCCGGGTCAGCATGAGCGAGTCGGCGTAGGGGATGAGGGGGGTGAGCGTCTTCCTCGGGTTCTCGAGACCGGTAGTCGGCCCCTGGAAGTACCCGTGGTCGACAGCCAGCATCACGGTCCTCCCGCCCTTCATTATTCTCTCGACCCTGTTCTTCAGCCCCCAGCTCATGGGGGCGCCTCGCGCCGGACTGTGGTAATAAAGGGTCCGGGCTAGGCGGTCACTACGACCTTCATGGCTGTCCCCCCCGAGGCGGCCTCGACCGCCTTCTGGAACTCAGCGAGGGCGAACCTGTGCGTGACCAGCGCCCCGAACTCACCTCCACGCGACTCGAGGACCCGCAGGGCGGCTTTGGTGTCTGTCTCTGTCGCCCCGTAGCTCGTCTGCACCTCCTGCTCGGCGTTGTAGATGTCGCTGACGTCGTAGTCGAGGACCGTCTCCTTGGGGGGGACCCCGAACAGGCAGACCCTCCCGCCCTTCCTCACAGACCTCAGCCCCTGGAGTATGGCGGCCCCGCTCCCCGACGCCACCATGGCGACGTCTGCCCCCCTCCCGTCCGTCTCGCCCCGGACCTGGGCGGGGACGTCTTCTGTCGCGGCGTTCAGGACCCTCGCCACCCCCGCCTTCTCGGCGAAGCGGAGCCTCCATTCGGCTACGTCGCTCACCAGCACCCTGGCGCTGGTCGGCGCGAGCAGCAGCGCGTGCATCATCCCCACCGGGCCCGCGCCGGCTATGAAGACTGACTCCCCGGGCTCTATGTGGCACTTCCTCACCGCCCTGACGCAGCAGGCCAGGGGCTCGACCAGCGAAGCGACGTCGAAGCCCATCCCTTCAGGGAGCTTCAGGACCCCTCCCCTGTCCACGTTCCACTTCGGGACGGCGAACAGCTCGGAGAACCCCCCGGGGACGAGGTTGCTCCCCCGGTAGTGGTCGCACATGGTCTCGTTCCCCGACCTGCAGAGGTAGCAGGTGTAGTCCGGGACGTGGTGGTGGGGGAAGACGCGCTCCCCGACGATGAAGCCCTCGACCCCTTCTCCTGCGGCGACTATTGTCCCGACGGCCTCGTGCCCGAGCACGGGCTTCGACGCCGTGTACTCCCCCCGCATCTTCTCGAGGTCGGTCCCGCAGAGCCCGCAGGCCGCCATCCTGACGAGGAGCTCCCCCGGGCCGGGGACGGGCTCGGGCGTCTCGGCCACCGTCGCCCCCATGCCTTCGTTCATCAGGACCGCCTTCATCCTGGCCTGTCCGTCTCTCCTGGCTCATTTAAGCCAGTCTCGACGCGAGGCCGATGCTCCGGTGCGTTAGGCGTCACCGCAGGTTAATAGCCCGCCCTTCGGCGAAGGTGAACGTCCCATGGGCGTCCCCGAGAAGATCAAGAAGCTGGAGGACGACATCCACAAGACACAGGTCAACAAGAAGACGGAGCACCACATAGGCCTGCTGCGGGCGAAGATAGCCAAGCTCAAGGCGGAGCAGGAGGAGCAGCGGAGCCGCAGGTCAGGAGCGAGGCTCGGGTACGACGTGAGAAAGTCCGGGGACGCCACGGTGGTGCTCATCGGCCTCCCCAGCGTGGGGAAGTCCACGCTCCTCAACAGGCTGACCAACGCGAAGTCCAAGGTCGCCGCCTATCAGTTCACCACCCTGGACGTGGTCCCCGGGGTGATGGAGCACAGCGGGGCGAAGATCCAGGTCCTGGACCTCCCGGGGATAATCAAGGGGGCCTCGTCCGGCAAGGGGCTGGGGAAGAGGGTCCTGGCGGTGGCCCGGAGCGCCGACCTGGTACTCTTCGTCGTTGACGTCTTCCAGCCCGAGGCGAGGGAGCTGCTCGAGCGCGAGCTGAGGACCACCGGCATCAGGGTCGACGAGCGCCCCCCGAACATCGTGATAGAGAAGGTTGACTCCGGGGGGATCAGCGTCACCTCCCAGGTGAAGCTGACAAGGGTGAGCGAGCCACTGGTGAAGGACATACTCCGGGTCTACGACGTCAACGGGGCCAGGGTGGTGATAAGGGAGGACATAACTGACGACCAGCTTGTGGACGTCCTCTCGGGGAACAGGGTCTACGCCCCGTCCCTCACCGTGATGAACAAGATAGACCTGGTCAACACGGGGTTCACCAGCGAGCTGGGGCGGAAGCTGGGCTATGGCTTCGTCCCCGTCTCGGCCGAGTCGGACATGAACATCCAGGCGCTCAAGGAGGAGATATACAAGAGGCTCGACTTCGTCCGCATCTACATGCGGAGGAGGACCGGGGAGACGGACTTCGAGGAGCCCATGATGCTCCGCGGGGGGGCCACCATCGGCGACGTCTGCGACAAGGTCCACAGGGCGATGAAGGACGAGTTCAGGTACGCCCAGGTCTGGGGGAAGAGCGTCAAGTTCGGCGGGCAGCGGGTCGGCATCGCCCACAGGCTGATGGACCAGGATGTCCTCACCATAGTGACAAAGTAGGGCCTCGGGCCGCCAAGGCTCGGCGCTCAGCGCAGGGGCCCGGGTTCTGCCCGGTCCACCATGCTGTGCAGGCCTACGCTCCAGCTCGGGCGGCCTTCGGTTTGACGACGAAGGAGAGCCCAAGGGCCGCCGCTGAGGCGAGGACGACCGCGAGTCCCGCCCAGAGTTCCTGGGAGGCATGTAGGGCGCAGCTGCACGAATATGGCTGCCCCACGATTTGAGCGGGGCACATGCACGCAGAAAGTGCTGCGTTTAGGAGGAGCGCGCCGAAGGCGAATCCGAGAAAGCAGAGCAGCCTGACTTGGCGCTTCAGTCCCATTTGTCATCAGCTTCGCCGGTGACCGGCTTTATCAACGTGAGCCGCTCCCCACAGGGCACTGTCCCGTCTATGGGTGATCAGCCCCCGCTGCCTTATCATGGGTGATTGGCCCTGAAGCGTTCGCCAATGGTGCGCAGTCAACGGTGTAGGTCTGGGCGAGAGGGTATCCTCGTGCTCCCCCTGAAACCCAGGGTTGTGATTCCTTTTCTCAGAAGGTAGACCCCCAAAACCAGCAACCCGATTCCTACAAAGAATGCAGGTTCAAAGAAAAGGACGACCGTCCCATAATGTAGGACGACGATTGTGCCTTTTGGAGCGATGACGTGTGCAAAGCAGCAAGCGGAGTCAGTAAATGGGAAGCCGCCCACCCCAGAAAACGTCACTGGTATGGCGACGACGACAGCAAACAGTCCTGCCGCTAGGAATACAGCCGCTGGCACCGCGTTGGCCGTCTTCATGGGTGCCATGTGACCGAGGACCGCGTAGTTACGCCTTGCGGGGCGACTCTTCAAATGGCACTTTCCTACGGGGACGGCTGGAAGGGCACGCATCACCCAAGGTGGGACCCCCCTTCTCGTCACCCGGACATTGGACAGAATCCCCCACAGCGGTCGAAGCCGACCCTGCGGCGTCTCCTCGCCCTGTCAGGTTGCCTGCGGGGCGGCTCGGGGTGAAGCCCGGTCCGTTTGAGAGCCCGAGGTCGTCAGCACGCTTTTATAACTGGACGCGTCCGTCGGCCACCCAAGATGCCCACCGCTCCGGACATGGCGCTGATCGACGCCATGCTCCAGTTCATCGGGGTGTTCGTGTCCTTCTCGGTGGCCTACGTCGCCCTCAAGGGGGTGAGGCAGACCGAGAGCATGTCCCTGATGAGGCTCGGCCTCGCCTTCGCCTTCCTGGGGTTCGGGTTCCTGGTCGAGAGCCTCGTGGGGCTCGGCCAGCTCTTCCCTCGCCTGTCCATCACGGCGACCGACGTGGTGGTGGGGGGCCTCCTCCTGGAGACCACGGGCTACTTCTTCCTGGCCTTCTCCCACGCCGTGGACGTTGTCCTGTCGAAGCGCATGGGGGCGGCGCTCCTGATCCTCCCTGTGATGTCGCTCAGCGGCCCCGACCTGGCGAACATCCTCTCGATCCTGTCGTTCTACTTCGTCATGTACGGGGTGGTGGAGACCATCTACTCCTACTCCAGGACCAGGAAGCCGGACACCCTCTTCATAGCCATGGGGCTCTCCCTGCTGGGCGTAGGGACGTTCTTCCAGTGGTTATCGCTTCTGTACCAGTACGTCGCCGTTCTTTCACTACTGCAGATTATACTCCAGGTGATGGGGCTTACGATATTGTTCACCCCCGTGCTCAGGTTCGCGGTGGGAGGAGTGAAAGTAAATGGCCCAGTATAGGACGCAGGTCAAGATCATAGCCGACGTGCTCAGCACGGCTAGGGACATGAACGTCGAGGGGACCGGGGTGGGGGTCACCGCCCTCCTCCGCAGAGGGAACATATCGTACACGAGGATGTCCAAGCTCCTGTCCGAGCTCGTCGGCTCGGGGCTGCTCCTGGAGCTCACAGGGGAGAAGATATCGAAGTACATGATATCGGACAAGGGGATACAGTTCCTGGCAGCCTACTACTCCTTCGAGGACTTCGCCCAGACCTTCGGCCTTCGGCTCTAGAGAGAGGCCGAGCCCGCCTGGCGCCGGTTCGGGGAAATCAGTTTATACTTCTGCCGAGCAACCGCGAACCATGATCGGGGTAGCGGGGGCGGGGAGGATAGGCGCCCAGTCCGCGCTGGAGATAGCGTCCATGGGGCTGGACGACGTCGCCCTGGTGGACATAGTCCCCGGGCTCGCGGAGGGCGAAGCGCTGGACATCAGCCACAAGCTCTCCGACCTGGGGGTCGACGTCGACGTGGCGGGGTCAACCGACTACTCGGTGCTGGACCGGGCGAGCCTGGTGGTGATTGCCGCCGGCATGGGGCGGAAGCCGGGGATGACGAGGATGGACCTCCTGGCAAAGAACGCCAGCATAGTCGCGCCAGTGACCAGGGAGGTCGCGAAACACGCCCCCGACTCGGTCCTGCTGGTGATGACCAACCCCATGGATGTCCTGACCTACGCCGCCCTGAAGGCGTCAGGGTTCCCGAAGGGGAGGGTCGTCGGCCAGGGGGGCCTGCTCGACAACTCGCGGTTCAAGTACGTCCTGGCCAAGAAGCTGGGGGTGTCCAGGGGGTCGATCTCCTCGCTGGTGATAGGGGAGCACGGCGAGAACATGATCCCGCTCGCGAGCCACACCTATGTGAGCGGGGTCCCGCTGACGACGCTGCTCGACGAGGAGGAGATCCAGCAGGCGATAGATGACACAAGGAAGGTGGCGGCCGACGTCATATCGAAGAAGGGGGCCACCGTCTTCGCCCCCGGGAGGGTGGTGGCGCGGATGGCGAAGGCCATCGTGGACGACACCAAGGAGGTCCTCCCCGCGTCCGCATACCTGGAGGGGGAGTACGGGGTCAGCGGGATCTGCATGGGGGTCCCGCTGAGGCTCGGGGCCGGCGGCATCGAGAAGATCTACGAGCTCAAGCTGACGGACAAGGAGCGGGACTGGTTCAACAAGGGCGCGGACACCGTTCGCGAGGCAATCGCCACCCTCAAGGTCGCCGACTAGCGGCGAGCCCTCGCCGCGGATGCGCCCGGAAGCTCCGCATCAGCCTTATGTCAACCAGGGGGGCGGGGAACGCATGGCAGAGGGGAGGGGGCGCGGGACGCCGAGGAGGAATCCAGCCTTTCGGGTCAGGGAGGCTACCGCTGCGGACATCCCAACCCTCGTCAGCCACAGGCGGAAGATGTGGCTGGACATAGGCCACGACCCCCTCTCGTCGATCGAGGAGGCGGACCGGCCGTACGAAAGGTGGGTGCGCCTCATGATGCGCAGGCGGAGGTTCGCAGGCTTCGTGGTGACCACGGGCGAGGAGGTCGCAGGGAGCGGCGCGGTCTGGCTGAGGGAGGAGCAGCCCCGCCCTGGCCTGAGCAGGGGGTCCGCGCCTTACCTGCTCTCGATGTACACGGAGCCGAGGTTCCGGAGGTCCGGGGCGGCCACGGCCATCGTAAGGGCGGCCCTCCGATGGAGCAGGGCCCGGGGGTACCGGAAGCTAGAGCTCCACGCGTCGAGGGCGGGGAGGCGCGTCTACGGCCCCCTCGGCTTCGAGAGGACCTGGGAGATGAGGGCGGAGATCGGATGACCGACGACCGTCAGTCCCGACCCGAGACTTACCTGTAAAAGAGAAAACTAAAGAACCGTGATATTTCGCGTCAAGAACGGCTTTGCTGATCGTCGTCCTGCTCAAGGGGGTCCCGGCGAGGACCACCCAGGCCGTCCAGATAGGGGGTGTCCTGAACAGGGAGGCCATGGACCTGGTCCTCAACCCCCACGACGCGAAGGCCGTCGAGGCCGCGGACTATCTCAAGCGCAGGGCAGGCGGGAAGGTGGTGGCCCTCAGCATGGGCCCGGACATGAAGCTGATACCGTTGATGAAGCCCCTCTACGACGCCGAGGTGTCGGGGGTCGACGAGGAGTACATCCTGAGCGACCGCAAGATGGCGGGTTCGGACACCCTGGCGACCTCCTACGCCGTCTCACTCGGAGTGAAGAAGCTCGTGGAGAGGCACGCGGCCCCCATCGACGAGCTCTCCGTCGAGATCAGGAAGGCAGGCTACTCCGACACGGTGAAGGCGAAGGCCGCGGCCCTCTACGGCGCGAACCTCCTCACCAACAGGGTGTACAGCGAGCTCCCGTCCGTCAAGGACAGCATCGTGCACAGGTTCCTCGCCGGGGAGCTGACGTCCGAGGCGGCCCTGGCCGAGCTCTCGGCGGAGAAGGAGAGGGTCTCCAGGTTCATAGTGCTTTCAGGGGTGAAGACCACCGACGGGGAGACGGGGAGCGTCGGCCCCCAGGTCGCCGAAGGGACCTCCGAGCTCCTGGGCAGGGTCATCCCCCACGCCACCTACGTCGAGGACTTCGACGTCGACCCGGAGGCGGGGACCCTGTCGTCGGAGCGGAGGATCGGCTACCTCTCGCAGAAGCTAGAGATGAAGCTCCCCGCCCTGCTCACTGTCTCGACCGAGTACCGGCCGAGGGAGGCGCCGGCCTCCGGGGCCAAGGAGGTGCGGGCCAACAACTACCGAGGGAAGGTCATGCTCGCGACGAAGTGGACCGCCGAGGACCTCGGCGCAGACCCGAAGAGGCTGGGCCTAGCCGGCTCCCCGACCATCGTCGGGGCCGGGATCGACATAGGCAAGCCGCCTGTGCAGAAGACTGTCGGGGAGAGCATGGTCTTCCTGAAGGCCGTCCCCCAGATGGAGGTCGACTCGAAGAAGTACGGGCCGTACTCCCCCGGGGACCTCGTGCCTGCGCTCCCTCAGGCTGCGGCAGAGAAGCTGAAGTCGGAGGGGGCCGTGGGGACGTTCACCACAGAGATGCTCGCGGAGGAGCTCTTCCGATGAGCGGGGAGTCCCAGGGTGTATGGGTCTACCTGCAGCACAGCCGAGGGGACCTGACCAGCGACTCGCTGGAGCTGCTGGCAGCAGCCAGGGGGGTCGCGTCGAAGCTCGGACAGCAGGTGGTCGGGGTGCTGGTGGGGAACGGGATGGGGCCCATGGCGGAGAAGGCGATCGCCTATGGGGCCGACTCTGTCCTCACCGTCGACGACCCGCTCCTCGAGAACTACTTCAACCTCGCCTACGCCGACGCCATCTACTCGCTGGTCTCGGAGAGGAAGCCCTACATCCTGCTCTTCGCCGCCAACGAGATAGGCAAGGACATAGCGGCCAGGGTCGCGTTCCGCGTCCCCACCGGCCTGGCCACCGACAACGTGCAGCTTGCGGTGGAGGATTACAGCAACCCGGTCCTGGGACAGTTCAAGAACCTGCTCATCCAGATCAGGCCCGACTTCGGGACCAGGCTGGCCAGGATCTACACCCCGAGGCACAGGCCCCAGATGGCCACCGTCAGGCCCGGGAGCTTCTCCTCCCTGGACCCCGACCCGGGGAGGAAGGGGACCATCGAGAAGGTCGCCTTCACGCCGAAGGAGTACCCTGCCAGGGTCGCAGAGGTCAGAGACCTCCCGCCCCCCGTCCCGGACCTCGCGGGGGCCGACGTAGTGATCAGCCTCGGCATGGGGGTCCTGAAGGACGGCTCCGGGAACGCGAGGGACCCGGCGGAGGCATACAGGTACGCCGAGCAGCTCAAGGAGACCCTGGAGAAGAAGTACCACCTGAGGGCCGAGATAGGCGCCACCCGTGCCCTTGTCTACGCCGAGGCGAAGAGCCTCGAGGGGCTGCTCAGCAAGGCGAACCAGGTCGGCCAGACGGGGACGACGGTGAAGCCGAAGGTGTACGTCGCGGTGGGCATCAGCGGGGCGCTGCAGCACAGGGTCGGGATGCAGAACTCTGCCAAGATCGTGGCGATCAACACCGACCCCGGGGCGCCCATCTTCAAGATAGCCCATTACCCTATAGTGGGGGACCTGTACGAGGAGCTCCCCCGGCTCATCTCGGCCATAGGAGGCGCCGGCGCTGCCTGATTTCGACGTCGTAGTGGTCGGAGCGGGCCCGGCCGGGTCTGCGGCCGCTCTCTCCCTCGCCAGGAAGGGGGTCGACGTCCTGATGCTGGAGAAGGCGAGGGTCCCTGGAGAGCGGAACATGACCGGAGGCGTGATCTACGGCGACGCCCCGGGCGGGTGGGGGCTGGTCCACCTCGTCCCCGACTTCGAGTCCGCCGCGCCCCTGGAGAGGAAGATCACCTCCCACGAGGTGATGGTCCTAGACTCGCCGGACATGGCCCGGGGGACCTCCAGGTACTACAGGCTCTCGAAGGACTCGCTCCCGGCGCGGGTGGGGCTCTTTTCCATGGGGTTCGAGACAGGGCACGACTACTCGGTCCTCCGCCGGAAGTTCGACCGATGGTTCGCCGCCCTGGCCGTCCGGGCCGGGGCCATGCTCTCTACGGAGACGACGGCCGAGGGGCTGATCATCGAGGGGGGGACGGTGGTGGGGGTCAGGACCCCCAAGGAGGAGCTCAGGGCGAAGCTTGTCATCGACGCCTCAGGGGTCACGTCCACCCTGGTGTCCGAAGCCGGGCTGAGGGGGAGGCTGACCCCCGAGGAGCTCTACCACGGGATAAAGCGCGTCTACAAGCTCGACCCTGCGGCCATCGAGCAGCGGTTCGGCGTCAAGCCAGGGGAGGGGAGGGCGATATTCTATCTCGGCCAGTTCATGAACGACATCAGCGGGGGGGCTTTCGTCTACACGAACCGGGACACCCTGTCAGTCGGGCTGGTGGTGTCGCTGGGCTCGCTGATCAGGAGGACGACGGAGCACTTCGACCAGGTGGGGAAGCTCCTGGACGTCCAGGACGCCTTCGAGGCCCACCCAATGGTGGCCGAGCTCCTGGACGGGGCCCAGGCGACGGAGTATGCGGCCCACAACATACCTAAGGGGCACAAGGCGATGCTGAAGCGCCCCTACGCCGACGGCTACCTGGTCGCCGGGGACGCCCTCGGGTCGTTCGTCAAGATAGGCCCCATGATAGACGGGATGCGGCGGGCCATAAGCTCCGGGATGATGGCAGCGTCGGCGTACCTGCAGGCGAGCGCCTCGGGCTCGTTCAGGGGCAAAGGCCTCGCCAGGTACAAGGACCTCCTGAGGCCCATCTACGAGGACGTGGGCAGGTCCGGGAGGGACAGCTTCGTCACCGAGAGCTCGTTCACCTACCACGCCCTCCCCAGGCTCCTGTTCTCAACAGGGGTCATGACCAAGGTGCACAGGTTCGAGCCCAAGGCCGGGGCCGCACCCCGCGACGCCATCGCCAGGGTCCAGGAGGGGACGGGGCTGCTGGACTACGACGAGGACGAGGGCTACTCGCACATCAAGGTGGACACGGCCCTGGCTTCGAAGTCGCTCACCAAGCCCTGGGTCCCCGGGTGCCCTACCAACTGCTACAGCATATTCACCCCCAAAGGTGTCTTCGCGTCCTTCAAGGACCTCTACGAGCACAACCTCGCCCAGAACGGCGGGAGCAGGTCTGGGGCCATGTCCCAGACGATGGAGGACATCGGCGGCGCCGAGCTGAGGTTCGACCACGTCCCTTGCGTCGCCTGCGGGACGTGCGGCGCCATAGGCCCGCCCGAGATGGTGAAGTTCGGCCACGAGAGGGGGGGCCACGGCGTGAGATACAGGTACGGCTGAGCCCGAGCTTCATATACGCCCCCCCGGGCCGAACAGCCATGGACGTCCCCCGGGTCACCATCGCCCAGATTGAAGACGCCGCAGCCAGGATACGAGGCTCTGTCTACAGGACCCCCCTGGTCCCCTCGTCACGCTTCGACCGCGGCTCCGTCCTCCTCAAGCTCGAGGCCCTCCAGCCCACAGGGAGCTTCAAGGTCAGGGGCGCCTGGAACAGGATGAGCCGGTCCGACAAGGGCGAGAGGGAGAGGGGTTTCGTGGCTGTCTCCGCTGGTAACCACGGCCAGGCGGTCGCCTGGAGCGCGAAGAGGCTGGGGGCGCCATGCACCGTCTACGTCCCCACCGACGCCGTCCAGCGGAAGGTCGACTCCATGGAGTCCATGGGGGCGAAGATAGTCCGCCGCCCCCACCGCGAGATCATGGAGGCCATGACAGACGACCGCATGGCCAAGCTCGGGATGACGTTCGTCCACCCCTTCGGTGACCCTTACGTCGTCGCCGGCCAGGGGACGATCGGGCTGGAGATACTCGAGGACCTCCCAGAGGCGAAGAGCATAGTCGTCCCCGTAGGGGGCGGCGGGCTGGTCTCTGGGGTGGCCCAGGCGGTCAGGGCAAGGGCCTCCGGGGTGAAGGTGTACGGCGTCCAGGCCGAGGGGGCGGCGCCGGTGCCAAAGTCGCTGGTGACGGGGAAGGCGGAGGACGTCGGCGAGCCGCACACCATAGCCGACGGCATAGGCGCGACCAAGGTTTACGACTACATGCTCCCTCTGTTGAGGGAGCACCTCGAAGCGGCGCTCACGGTGAGCGACGACGAGATCCGGGGGGCGATGAAGAGGATACTCATGGAGTCCCACGTCACGCCCGAACCGGCCGGGGCTGCTTCGTTGGCCTGCGCGCTGAAGTACGCCGAGAAGATACCGAAGCCGGCGGTCTGCATCGTCAGCGGGGGGAACGCCGACCCGGCCCTCCTGGCTTCGCTCCTATCGTAGGGGTCTGCGTTGAAAGCCCTCTTCGTGGGTGCCGAGCAGGCATCAAGCATGCTCGGGATCAATGAGTGCATCGATGCCATGGACGGGTGCTTCAGGGCGATGGCCCGCGGGGAGGCGGGCTTCCCTCCGAGGTTCGCGATGCCCCTCCCTTCGAAGAAGGGGGCCCTGGGCCTGATGCCCGGGTACCTGGCGAAAGAGGGGGTCTTCGGGCTGAAGGCGACCTCGGTCTTCCCCGGGAACGCGGGGACGAAGTACGAGTCCCACCAGGGGGCGGTGTTGATCTTCGAGGCTGAGCACGGCAGCCTCTTGGCGGCGGTGGACGCAGCAACCGTCACCCGGCTCAGGACGGGCGCTGCCAGCGCCGTCGCCACCATGGCCCTCGCCCGGAAGGGGTCCAGCGTGCTCTCGATCCTCGGCTCCGGGACCCAGGCCATGAGCCACCTCGACGCCATGGCGGAGGCGATGCCCGGGCTCTCGAAGGTGCGCGTGTGGTCCAGGAGCCGCTCCAACGCGGAGGCCTTCGCGGAGGGGGCCAGCCGCAGGGGGGTGGACGCGGAGGCGTGCGAAGGGGCGGAGGGGGCGGTCCGCGGGGCTGACGTCGTCTGCACGGTCACCGCGTCAACGTCCCCCGTCCTTCTCGGGCGCTGGCTCGGGCCGGGGGCGCATGTCAACGCCGTGGGGGCTTCGAGGCCGCCGGCGAGGGAGCTGGACAGCGACGCGGTGAAGATGGCCAGGCTCTTCGTCGACAGCAGGGAGTCGGCCCGGCTGGAGGCGGACGACTACCTGGTCCCCCTGAGGGAAGGGGCGATAGGCGAAGGGCACATACTGGGGGAGATAGGGGAGGTCCTCGAAGGGAAGGTCCGGGGGCGGGCCGGTGACGTGGACGTGACCGTCTTCAAGTCGCTGGGGCTCGCGGTCGAGGACCTGTCCGCCGCTCTGCTTGTCTACCGGCGTGCCCTCGAGTTGGGGGCCGGGACCACCGTGGAGTTCGGCGCCGAGAGAGGGACGGGGGACAACGGGCCCTCGGCCCCTCCCCCTGCGAAGGACAGATAATCATCCGATTCAGGGGGGTGGCGCAGAATGTCATCAGCATACCTCGAGAGGCTAGACAGGACCGTAAGGCAGCACCAGGACTGGCGGACGAAAGAGTGCTTGAACCTGATCCCGTCGGAGAACCGCGGGAGCGCGCGGATGAAGTCCATGTTCTTGTCGGACTTGGGGAACAGGTACACCGCCCCCGACAAGTTCTACCGTGGGACCAAGTTCGCCGACGAGCTCCTGTCGCTCACCGAGGAGCTGGCGAGGAAGGTCTTCAACGCCCGCTACGCCGACGTCCGCCCCCTGTCCGGACACACCGCCGACATGGCCGTCCTCCTATCCCTGACCGAGGCCGGGGACAAGATACTCTCGGTCGACCCGGCCAACGGCGGGTACCCGGGCATCACACACCTTGGCCTCGGGAGCATCCTGAAGCTACAGAACGAATACTTCTCCTTCGACGACGGGGCTGTGAACATAGACGCCGGAGGGTCCGAGCCGCTGATGACCGGGCCCAAGGTGGCGTTCTTCGGCTCCAGCTACATCCCGTTCCCCCACCCTACTCGGCAGCTCTCCTCGCTGGCGGACGGGGTCTGCGTCTACGACGCCTCTCACGTCCTCGGCCTGGTGGCCGGGGGGGAGTTCCAGGACCCGCTCAGGGAGGGGTGCTCGCTCATGATCGGCTCGACCCACAAGAGCTTCCCCGGGCCCCAGGGTGGGATCATCCTTTCCAACGACGAGGAGGTCTTCGCCAGGGTGTCAGGCAAGATATTCCCGGGGATAGTGGACAACGTACACCTCGACAGGGTCGCCGCCCTCGCCGTGGCCCTGGTCGAGATGATGCAGTACGGCAAGCCCTACGCCCAGGCCATGGTGAAGAACTCTCAGGCGCTGGCCAAGGCCCTGGCGGAGGAGGGGGTCAAGGTCCGGGGGGCGTCCAAGGGATACTCAAAGTCCCACCAGGTCCTCCTCGACTACGACCAGGCCAGGCTGAAGCCCCTCTCCGTGCGCCTCGAGCAGGCCAACATCATCCTCGACGAGGCCGGGAGGGTAGGGACCACGGAGGTCACCAGGATGGGCTACGGGCCGGGGGAGATGGAGACGGTGGCAGAGCTGATGGCAATGATCATACTCGGGAAGAAGGCCCCTGACTTCGTGCAGAAGAAGGTGAAGACCCTGGTCAAGCAGTTCCAGCAGCCGAGGTTCGTCCTCTCGTCCCCGCCCAGGCTGACGGAGTGACCCGGCCCAGTCCGACTTGACCCCGGCCCGGGACTCTGCCCCTGCCGGTAGAGGTGGGCGAGGGGCATCCTGTGGACGGGTCCCCCGAGAGGGCGATGCCCCGTTCCTTCTTCGCCTTTTCGCGCTCCTTCTCGTTGACGAGGCTCCTGACCGCGCCGTCGTAGGGCAAGTCCGCCTCGATGTAATCGGTTGCCTCCGAAGCTCGCCAGCAGCTTCAGTCTTGGGAAGGCCACCCTGAATGGCGGCTCCGTCGGCTTCCCCCCCACGGGCCTCCTCCTGACCACGGCCGCGTAGTCTTCCAGGCTCGGGATGAGAGAGTCCACAGCCTCGGTCTTCTGGGGATAGAGGAGCTTGGCCAGCTTCCTGGAGTCGTCCGGGCTGCTCCTGAAGGCGAGGACCGAGCCCACGTCGGACTGGATGGAACCCATCAGGTCGTCGGGGATCTCGGAGAGGGTCTGGGCGACCATCCAGAGGTGGAGCCCGTACTTGCGCGACTGGGAGAGGATGGTCCTGAGGATCCTCAGCTGGACTATGTCGCGGAACTCGTCGGCGGCGAGTATCACAGGCGTCCTGGCGACCGGCTCCTCCCCCGCCCTCTCCGGCCTCTTGACGCGCTTCAGGCTGATGAAGCACATCTTCATCACCACGGCAGAGGCGAAGATCCGCCTGAACTCGCTAGGGAGGCTGGAGGGGATCCTGAAGATGGTGAGCATCCCCGGCTCCATCCTCTTCTCGAGGTCGATGGTGGACTCCCTGCTGCAGAAGGTCCTGAAGGTGATAGACGACGGGGGGAGGACGAAGTTGGATATCCTGTTGGTGACCGGCATGAAGGCGTCCTTGGGGAGCTTGGAGATCGCCTCGATGGTCTCGTGGATGAGGCAGATAGTGCGGAGATACGGTTCCGCCGAGTATTGCCAGAAGAGGGCGCTGCGGTACATGGGGGAGGCGGAGAGGCTCCTCGGCTCCGTCAGGCGGTCGGAGGCGCGGAGCAGGCTCTTCGAGCTCTGCGATTATCTCTCGAACCGGGACTACTGACCCGATCCGTCCGGAGGGCCTGCCACGGTCCCCCCTCGCCGCGCGGCGGCGCGCGAACCGGCTTGCCTGCCTGCGGACGCGGCCCGTCCTCGCGCTTTAAACGGATATATCGCGGCCAGCCGATGGCACGGCCATGAACGAATCGAGGGAAGCTGAAGACATAGAGAAGGGACTCTTCGAAGGACTCATCGAGGCGTTGAGCGACAAGCACTCCCAGCTGGACATCAACTTTCAGCACGCGAAAATGAACCTGCTGGGCTCGCAGCTCGGCTGCGAGCTGAACGGCGTCCTGAGCGTCAGCGTCCACATGAGAGAGCTGACAGAGGACGAGAAGAGGGCCTCGGCCGAGAAGAACGTCGCGCTGATGTCACAGAAGTAAGGGCCAAGGCGGCCCTGTCCCTCCTTCTTGCTCTTGGTCGCTGCCGGTCAGGTCTTCCTTTACCGTAGGGTTTCCAGCAGTCTCCCCAGTTTCAGGGGATTCGCCGTCATGTGGCCTGTGAGCCTCGACGCCCTGTTCCCCATGCTCAGCAGTCTCTGGTCCTTGTCGTAGAGCGTGAGCGTCCAGCCCATCTCAGAGAGCCTCCTCGCCATCCCCTCCGACTCCACGAGCAGCGTCCCCACGCCGCCCCGCCCCCTTCCGAGGCCGAGCATCTTCCCCAGCCTGATGCCGCTCTGCTTTATCCCGTCGGCCTCTATGCTGAGCACCCTGGATTCGGAATCTAGCCGCACCATTGGGGCCCCGTTCACCGACACGCTCAGGCCCCCTGACTTGAAGCGGGGGAGAAGGCCAAGCACTGCCGCGAACTGCAGACGGGCAGGAGGCGGCTTCCTGCCGTCTCGTCCCTTCCGGACTTTCGACGTAGATCTCAGCCCCTGTTCGTACGTCGTCCCCGCTCGATGAAATAAAGCGTTCTGTCGGAGCTGCCTGGCTGTCCGTGTGAGGGAGTTTGCCTTTCGTTCTCGTTCGCTCGCCGGCCACGCGAAGAAAGACTAAATCGGCGGCGCGGTGGAACGGCTACGTCGTCGTTGCAGCCCACCTACCTGTCTTACGATAGGGGGACCCTCCTCGTCAGGGGCGAGGCCAAGGTCCCCTACTCCACCTGGGACGACAGGGTGAGGGCGTTCAGGGCCCAGGCCCTCTACTACAGGGAGATAGTCGACTTCCTGAGGAAGAGCGAGCTGGGGGAGGTCAAGGACGGGGTGGAGGACCTCCCACCCTGCCCCGAGCTGAGGTTCAAGGGGAAGCTCAGGGCGTACCAGAGGAAGGCGCTCGACTCCTGGGACAGGGCGGGGAGGCGGGGGGTCATAGTGCTCCCCACGGGCGCGGGCAAGACGGTGATAGGCATGAAGGCGATGGAGCTGGTGAACAGGCCCGCGGTGGTGATCGTCCCGACCCTGGACCTCCTAGAGCAGTGGAGGAGGAGGGTCGCGGAAGACCTTGGCATCGAGGTCGGCGTCTACGGCGGGGGAGAGAACTCTCTGAAGGCAGTGACCATCGCGACGTACGACTCCGCCTTCCTGAGGGCGTCGGAGCTGGGCAACAGGTTCTCCCTGTTAATCGCTGACGAGACGCACCACCTCCCCGCGGAGAGCTTCAGGCAGATAGCGGAGATGTTCACGGCCCCATACAGGCTGGGGCTCACAGCCACATACGAGAGGGACGACATGCTCCACCTGGAGCTGCCGAGGCTCATCGGTGGCGTGGTCTACAGGCTCGACCCCGAGGACCTTGCGGGCAGGTACCTCTCGGACTACACCGTGGAGAGAGTGAACGTGGAGCTGACCGAGGGTGAAAAAGCAGAGTACCGCCAGAACTACAGGCAGTTCACGGACTACCTGGAGAAGAACCGCATCTGGATGAGGACACCCATGGACTTCCAGAGGTTCATAATGAGGACGTCCAGGGACCCGGAGGCGAGGAGGGCACTCCTCGCCAGGAACAGGGCGGTCAAGGTGGCCTTCGACTCGGAGGCGAAGCTTGACAGGCTGGAGGGAATACTCCGGGAGAACCCGGACGAGAGGGTCCTGGTCTTCACCCAGCACAACGACCTGGTCTACAGGATATCGAAGCGCTTCCTCCTCCCTTTCATCACCCACACCACGGCGAAGGGGGAGAGGTTCGAGGTCCTGAAGGGGTTCAGGGAGGGGAGGTTCAGGGCCGTAGCCACCTCGAAGGTCCTCGACGAGGGGATAGACGTCCCCGAGGCCTCCATAGGGGTGATAGTGAGCGGGACTGGCTCGTCAAGGGAGTTCGTCCAGCGGCTCGGGAGACTTCTCAGGAAGAGCGAGGGGAAGGGGAAGGCGAGGCTGATCGAGCTGGTCTCGAGGGAGACTGCTGAGACGAGGACGAGCTCGAGGAGGAAACGAACCAGGGGAAGGAGGGGTACGCGGAAGGGAGAACCAAAAGCCGAAGAAGAGGAGGAAAGCGCCCCCGAGCCTGTCGTGACGAAGGGGGCCGACGAGGGAGAACTCTACGAGGAGTAGCGGATTGGGATGCTCCCGTCGAACCTGCTAAGGGCCAAGATATCCAGGGGGAAGATGCGCCCCCTCTACGTCAGCCTCGACGCGGACATGCTGGCCCTCGCCGAGAGGGTCACCGGCGTCTACCGCGACTCCCTAGGGAAGAGGAAGGGAGAGCTCCTCGAGAGGCTCGCCGAGGTGGAGGGGGAGGGGTACGACTTCAAGCTGGTCAGGGGCCTGGCGGCCCTCCTCGAGAGGAGGTGCGTCTTCGAGGCCGAGAGCGCTGTGGACCCGATGCAGGCGAGGACGGCCGTCTTCGAAGAGGCGAGCAGGAGGAGGGTGACGTCGGCCAAGGAAAGGGGAGAGGTGGTCCTGGCACTCGCTGCGAAGCTGGGCGTGACTGAAGAGGCGCTCGAGAGAACCCTCTACAGCGACCTGGACGAGGAGCTGGTGCTTAAGGGGTTCGAGCCTCTCGACCCAGGGCTCCTCCTCAAGAGGTACAACCTCTCCCTCACCCAGACCCTCCTCTTCAAGTCGCTCAGGGTCGAGTTCTCCGCGTCTGGGAACTGGAAGAACATCTTCCGGGGCGTGAAGAGGTTCGGTCTGATCTACTCGGTGGAGAAGAACGACGACGGGGATGGCAGGGGCGGATACACCGTCTCCCTGGACGGCCCCCTCTCCCTCTTCAAGCTGACCGACCGCTACGGCACGTCCGTGGCCAAGCTCCTCCCCATGATCGCAGCATCCGAGTCTTGGAGGATCAAGGCCGAGATACTCTCGAGGAGCAGGGGGAACCGGGTCTACACCTTCGAGACGGAGAGCGGTGAGCTGAAGGGCACGATAGACACGTCCGACGACTGGGGCGGCCCGACGACCAAACTCTACGACAGCTCCGTGGAGGAGAAGTTCGCGAAGTCTTTCGCCTCCTACGGCTCCGGGTGGTCGGTGAAGAGGGAGCCGGAGCCCCTCATCGCGGGGAGGCACGTGCTGATACCCGACTTCGGCTTCGAGAAGGGAGGGGCGAAAGTCTACCTGGAGGTGGTCGGCTTCTGGACCCCGGGATACCTGGAGAGGAAGATAGACAAGCTGGAATCAATCGTCGGAGTGGACATGGTCATAGCGGTGGACGAGAGCCTCGCCTGCGCCAAGGTGGAGAGGCTGAAACGCAAAGCCGTGGTCATATATTACAAGAAGGAGGTCCCGGTCAAGCCGGTGATCGAGCACCTGAAGGAGAGGGAGGCGTCGATGCTGAGGACGCAGGCGGGGACGATCAGGAAGGAGGACATCGCCCTCGATGGGGACGTCGTGAGCCTGGGAGACATCGCGAAGGAGAAGGGGGTCTCCGTCGAGTCGCTGACATTGGCCCTGGCGGGTTTCGAGGCAGACGGGTACGTGAGGGCAGGAGACCTTTTCGTCTCGAAGGCGAAGCTCGGGGAGATAGACGGGAAGCTCGCGGGGGTCGAGATGCTCGTCGACGCCCTGAGGATAATCGAGGCTTCAGGGGTAAGAGAGGAGGACGGGCAGAAGGTGCTGGACGCCCTGGGTTACACCTCAATCTGGACGGGGATGGAGGTGGAGAAGGTCAGGATATCCAAGAGCAAGGCCGCATCGGAAGGCGCGGCCTAGATTAGGTTCCGACCTGGCTAGGAAACCTATCAAGAGCGGTCACGGTGTAATCCTGCCTGTCCCGGATTCATGTAGGACGGCGGACGAAGAGAGCGGGAACGCTAAAGGGAGAGGCCGTAGCCTGACGCCTCGATGCGGTGTTATTGCGGGAGGCCGCTGACGAAGACCGAGAGCGGGGCTTGGGTTTGCCGTCAGTGCAAGCGGGACCCGGTGAACTGTGAGTGCTTCCCGGTCTGACTTCCGGGTTTCGTCGAAGTCAATGGGTAGTCTGCCGATGATTCTGCTCGTATCCAGATCGAAGAACGCCTGACAAGGAGATGGGACTGGTCAATACTTCCAAAGGAAGATGCGGCTCCCGCAACGGACTGTTTGAATTCAGAGCTATGGAGGAGCATCTGGAATCATGCAAACGGCGAAAGAGTGAAGAAAGTTCTGCTCCTTCACGACGGAGACATGGTAAACATCCGCCCAAAGGGAAGACGAATATCTTCTCTCTTGGCGTCGCTTGCTCGCCCTGTCAGCGGCCACCAAGGATTTGGTTGGTGTCATGTTCTCCGAAAAGATTTGAACGAAGGAGGCTGTTCAGTTTTCCATCTTCAAGTCGTCTCCTTTGATCGGAAGAGGGCTGCAAGGAATGAGCGAATACGCGATGGTGACAGGCGTGGTCAGAGGAAACGACGCCGTACGAAATCTATTCGAACCTGGTTTTGTCCTTCAAGAAAATGACGCCCTGCTGGCCTCGGGCGGCTCAAGTGACCTCGGAGTCTTGGAGGCCAGAGCAAAGGCGGCCTAATCTCGTGGCGGCACCGGCGGGCAATCCTGAGGAATAAGAGCTAACATAATCTAACTCGTATAAGTTCGCATTGCGCTCGATTTTCTAGCAGCTTGCTCCGCGTTCGAATCACCCCAGAGAAAATTGGCCGATTCTTCCCGATGGGTAGAGTCTTGCAGGAACGAATCAGGGGAACCTAACCTAAACTGCCATTTCCGGTGCCCTCCTCTTCTCTGCTGTCTGCTCGTCAAGCCACGCATCTATCTGTCCGGAACAATCGTGAGTTCCATTTACGAAGTCCATGTAGACATTCGTTACACCTTCTATGGCCTTGGCTTTCAAGTAGTTCTGCTCAGCATCGGTGATTCTGCTTGTAAACATCATAAACATCGCATTCGACGATGAAGGATCTACCATCCTGCAAAAACTATTCTGCTTGAACGTTTCCGTTATCTCCTCGATGGCGTAACGCCATTTTGCACTGTCTATCCAGAACATGAGGCCGTAGAGAATGGTGCCCGTCACATGTTTCATGTCAAAGACAGGAGCTACGAAGAAGGCCCGATCTCTCACCAATTTCCCAAGACGGTAGTTTATAGCGCGAGGGGTCAGGCCTAGCTCCTCGGCTATCTTCCTTGATGGTTTCAGGGCATCGTACCTGAGTGACTTGATGACTTTCCAATCACCTTCGCGCAGCCTTCGCTTTACGGGCGGCATCTGAAAGTCGTAAAGTTTCAAGGGCTCCGAGTTTGTGAGCGTCTTCGCGAGAGCGAGAATCCTGTCTAGATCAGATAACTTCTCGTAGACGACGGTAACGCGGAGAGAGTTGACGCACTCGTCTATTCGCAAGATTTCTTTGACAAGTTTTAGCTTGGCAAGTGCACTATTTTTCGCCGCGGCATCCTTGAATGGGAACAGGTAGGAGGACGACTTTGATTTTATGGCAGCCACGTTGGGGTAAGTTTGGTAGTATTTTACAAAGCCATTTTCTTCCATCTTCCTGACTCTTTCTCTCACAGTCTTTTGATTAATGCCTAGATTCGCTGCAATCCTCGCGAAACTTGGCCGCCGATTCGTTGCACGGATAGGGAATTGATAGTCAAAGCCCAAATCCCACAAGATGACCGCGTCAAGCGAGTCCAACACTTGTCTTGCGCTATGTGCGGGCGTGATTGCATAATAAGTGCTTTTCCGGACGCCCTTTATTTCTGGCTTCTTGGGAAAGACACCGCATCATTGTTTCCCATTCGACCACCATCGCCGGCATTGATGAGATATAGTCTGGGCGCATCAAGCCGAAGCCATGGAAAAGAAATACAGCTACATCCACATCTTCGCTCGCGACGTGCCCGTAGACACCCGTACAGCTTTTGATTGGATGACGGAGTACAGCCAGGATGACATGCGATTCTACGACGCGGAGGCGGGGACTCGCAGCTTTCAGCGGCAGGGTCAAAACAAGATTAAGCTTACAACCGAGGAACGAGAAAAGGGGCATGAGCTCAAGATAGACGGTATAGTCACTTTGTCTCCTCCAGATCGCTGGAATTATGTCGGGGTAATGATCCGCGATGGGACGGTCGTCGCAAGTTTCGAAGAGTACTTTTCGCTAGACCAACTCGCCGAAAACACGTCTAGATTTACGATCCGCATCGAGGCACGACCGTTGGCTCTGAGCTTCAAGCTCTACGTGACTTTCTTCTCCAAGAAGCTGGATGCTTGGCTGGATGGACCTCACGATAGGATCGTGCGTGCGATGGTCTCTGAATGCACCGGCAATAGACCACCGTCACCACCAACAACAACGGCAACTATAGCTCAGGTGTAGAGCGAGCAAGCACACGCATAATGGTGAAATCGATGTCGCTGATCGTGACCGCTCTAGCATTCTTGCACGTCTTCTCGGCCATAGGCTACCTGGGAAGCGCGTTGACCTTCGGACTGGTTATAGGTCCTAGACTTCCGAAGCTCTCGCCGACCACTTCGAACGAGTTTTTCGCCAAGGTGGGTCCAGCGTTCGTCAGGTTCACTGAAATATTCTCTTGGATGACCATCATATTCGGTCTGGTATTCCTGTATGCGATCACGGGCGGTAATCTCTCGCTGGTTTTCCCTTCGAGCTCATGGGGCCTCAGCATGAGCGCTGGCATGGTCTCGGCGCTGGCGGCATTTCTGATAGGAATCGTGTGGGTCACTAGATCGGCGAAGCGTTTGGTGAAGCACGCACAGGCCTTGTTGTTGGCTCCTGGCCAACCCCCTCAAGAGATGCTGAAATTGGCACGCACACTGAAGATTTCGTCAACAATTGGACTCTTGCTCCTTATTGCTGCAGTCGTGTTCATGGTTGTTGCTGCGTCCATGTAGAACTTTGTGGGTTGATCCTTTCCAGAGGACACAGATTGTAAGCTACCGTGCTTTGCGATTAGACCGCCATTGAAATCAGCGCGTGTTGACTTGCCTTATATCCAGACCCAGTGAAGCCAATGTCGGCGCCGTAATTGGACCTGTTGGACACAGGCATACTCCGGGAGCTCATCACCGACGTGCCCAATAGGTGTCTCCAGCCCGACATCAAGAAGTCATACGTTTCGATTGCGAAGAAACTCGACACCACGGAAGACACAGTCAGGAACGGGGTGAGATGGTTGCATGATAGGGGCATCGTCAGAGGCTGGAGACTCGGCGTGGGCCCGACTCTGTTCGGTTACCGAACCAGTTTCCTCTTTTTTGACTCTCCTTCGCGAATGGACAAGTACGAGGTCTTGGGAAGGCTCAGAAGGATTTCCGGGATACTTTGGATTGTCGATTACTCCGGGAACTTCGCCGGATTCTACTAATGTGTACAATAACTCTTGCTTGATTAACCTAATGTCGAATCCTTCATCATCAAGTGTAGGAGACCACGTCGCATTATCTATCTACATCTCAGGAGGGAATACATGGTTTCCAAGTTGACGATTTGACTAACGGCGCGCTTACCTATACGACGGTGACGGGCACGAGCGACTGGTCATACAACGAGTTCCAGACTATGGCGGAAGCGCAATGCGAAGGTTGTTCAATCGGAAGTCTGACTTACGAGAACTCTTTCCTAACTACACCGAGCGGTTCGATCGTGTATATCGCGACAGGATCCTCCAGCCTCACTGGGGTATCGCCTTATGGTAGTGCCTGTGCCACCTCATCCTACTCCGGTTTGAGTACTTGGACGAACTCTCCGAGCTACGGCCACTCCGAACCATGGTTCACCACCGAAGGAACTTGCGCTTATGCTGTGACCTCAGACGGGTTCACGGGGAGCGGGTCTGTCTCCAATGTTGGTTACATTCCAGGCGGTCCGGATGGCAATTCAGCAAACCTCCATGCAGCAAACAGTGGAGATTCGTCGTATGCCGTCCTCACGTTCGGGACTCAGATTACTACAGGCGCGACACTCTGGATAGACGGCTATTCCTACAACAATGGTAACGGCGCGTACTACAGCACAATTGACGTATACTACTCAGCAGATGGCTCGATATGGTACGCCTTCACAGACAATCCGTATCACTTGAAGCCATCTTCCACAAACACTCCTTCATGGATTCAGATTGGAAAGACGAGTAATGTCAAGGCAGTATACGTTGAAGTCGTCGCAATCGATGGCTCTCAGAGTGGCGGGAATAGTACTAGTGTAGCGTCTCTTAATTAGCTAGCATTATTATATACAAACCCCTCCAAGCCCTACTGCATGAGGATAGCTCCTCTTGTGGAATTGAATGCTGAGGAGCGAAGCCAGCTCACGAGGTGGTCTCACGGCCGCTCCACGCCTCAGAGGCTGGTCCTTCGTTCGAGGATCGCTCTCCTCGCAGCCAGAGGATGGGAGAACAGACGGATTGCCAGAGGACTCAAGACCAACCAACACACGGTATCGCTCTGGCGAAGTCGCTTCGCCTCTCAGCGATGCGAAGGGATAGAGAGGGACGCTCCCCGCGCAGGAAGGAAGCCGCGGCTAAGCAAGAAGAAGATCGACGAGATAATCCAGACTACCCTCCAGACCAAGCCGAGAGGGGCCACACATTGGAGCACGCGCACCCTGGCCAGGGAGGTGGGCGTGAGCCGCGCTACTGTCAGCAGGGTCTGGAGGAGCCACAGGATCCAACCTCATCGGGAACGCTCCTTCAAGCTGAGCAGGGACCCGAGGTTCAACGAGAGGGTCACTGACGTGGTCGGTCTGTACATGAACCCTCCAGATAAGGCCGTGGTGGTCTGCGTCGACGAGAAGACGGGGATACAGGCGCTGGACAGGAGCCAGACCGTCCTCCCTCTCCGCCCCGGCGTGCCTACGCCCCTCTCCTGGGAGTATGAGAGGAACGGGACGGTTGACCTCTTTGCCGCACTCAACATACTCAATGGAACGGTCATGGCGGAGTTCCACCACAGGCACCGCCATCAGGAGTTCCTCATCTTCCTTCGCAGGATAGAGGAGAGCGTCCCCAGAGAGCTCGATGTGCACATGGTCTTGGACAACTACGGAACCCACACCCAGCCGGATGTGGAGAGATGGTTCGCGAGACATCCTCGCTACAAGCTTCACTTCACTCCCACCGATGCCTCGTGGCTCAACATGGTCGAGGCGTGGCTGGGCATCCTGACGAAGAAGCAGATCAGGAGGAACTCGTTCAGGAACGTTAGGGAGCTCACGAAGGCAATAACCGAGTTCGTCGCGGAGTATCAGAAGAATCCTCGCCCGTTCGTATGGACCGTCAACGCGAATGAGATTCTGAGGAAGGTCGCGAAGCTACGACAGCTGCAGGCCAAGTAACACGTCCATCAGGATAATGCTAGATCTGTTAGAGACACTACACTAGTTAGCGTCTTCTTGGCACGCCCGGAAACTATGGTTGCGGAGAACAAGTCAATGACATTTGGAGAGCTAATCAAATTATCCAAGATAGAAGAGGCTGTGGAGATGATTGCTGAACGGCGTGCAAAGGAGATTGTAGATGATGGCATAGATGAGATGGGAGAATTCCTCAAGAAGAGGTTGGGGTTAGACTATGAAAAGAGACCAGACTGGCCTGATATCAAGGAAACGTTCTACCGACGTAACATCATAGTACACAACGATGGAGAGGCTAACGATGACTATAGGAGAAAAACTGGAAATAGCAAGGCCGGGACATTGAACGTCTCCAAATCCTATCTGGACAAGAGACTCTACTTTCTCACCCGTTTCTCTGCTGATTTCTCGAAGGACCTTGCAAAGAAATTCATGGGAGCGTCCCTGAAGCCTCATCGGCCTGTTCCTGGCTTCAGCAGGAAGAGACTAGAAGGAATCGCAGGAACGACATAGCTTCTCAAATACTTTCCACATACACAGGCACGCCCTCTCGGGCGCGGGCGGACACGCACACGAACACAGGCAGGCACAGGCAAGCTAACAGACTGACAGGCGCGGAAGCGCCTGCGGGGGGGCGCAAATTTCAACCCAGCCTAAAGTTGCTGCCTCTTTCTAGGAATCGGGGAATCGAGTTCATTCCCGCCCGTCGAGTGCGCTTTGGCTCGGAGAACTTCGGGACGCGGACGGCTTTGCCGGGGCACAGGCCGCAGTTTTGCAGGAAATCTGCATGTTATCTTGAAACACCCGTAATAACAAAGGGCCGAGGGGAGGTCTTGTGAACACAAAGCCAACGAACAAGACAATATCTCGAAACGCATTCATTGCCACAACCGCCATCCTCGTCATCCTCCTGGTGGGTACAGGGGCATACTCCCTATCCTCCATGTCGAGCAACCAGTCCGCCGTCTCGAGCGATCAGTCTACAATTTCGTCTCTCCAAGCGCAGCTCTCGCAGTCCGAGGTGACCCAACTGGCCTACGCGCACTTCGCTGCGATAGGGAGCGAGAACCTTACCGCCACGATGTCCCAATACTCCTCCAGCCCCACCCTTTACTGGGTCGTAGCGCCGTCCAGCCCGCTGAACGGCACCTACACAGGAACGAGCGCGGTGCAGGGCACCTGGACCAAGTTCTTCAAGGCGAACCCCACGGCATACTACTCCCTGTACAACTTCACAGTCAGCGTCAGTGGGAACACCGCGACCGTGAAGGCGGACGTCTGGTACGTCCTGGGAGGAGGCAAGGCCACCCTGAAGCTCCCGTATGTGCTCGTCTACACGAGCTCGGGCAGCTCGTGGCGCCTCTCGCAGGAGTACTGGGGCATACCAGGGAATCCCGGCAGGGTCTCAGCCGGGATCGTCCCGACATCCAGCAGCGTGACTGCATGAACCAAAGGAAATGGCGGGGCGGACCCCGCCACCCCCTATTTTTTCGTGGCCGTCCTTCATCAGGGAACGAACCATGACGATACGCACAAATCAGCTACCCCGTCGCAAGGCGACGGCGGCGGGGGTTGTCATTCGAGTCACCGGACCATATGTTTTGGTGGATCGTGGTCGGGTCAAAGGGCGGGGCGATGCGCGCTAAAATCCTTCAGCTTCTCTGTGAGAGGCCGATGAACGCCAATCAGCTTTCGGACGCACTGCGCGTCAACTACCGCACCGTCACCTTTCACCTGGAAGTTCTGCTCAAGAACGGGCTCGTGAAGGCCGAAGGCCCGAAGTATGGCCTTATGTACTTCCCCTCGCCTGTGTGCGTTGCGCGCAGAGACTTGTTGGAGAGGGTCGCGAAGGAGGGTCCTTCAGCCGCATCCTTCGAGGAGGGAGGGAAGAGATAGCCATGCCGCCTTTCGTTTCCATCTGGACGATTGACATGGTTGTCGCCATCGCGAGCGCGGTTCTGATGCTGTGGGCGTTCGTCTTCTACTACGGCAAAGCCAAGAGCGTGGCCTCCAGTTTCTCAGTGGGCCTTACCCTCTTCACCGCAATATTCCTAATTCAAAACCTGCTCGCTGTCTTCTTCTACTTCCAGCTCGCCCAGAACTATTCGGCAGATGTGGCTCTTCCCATGCTTACCCTGAACGGTCTCGGTCTCGCGGCATTCGCAACGCTGATCTGGGTCATCCGTCGGTGAACGAGCCCGCCGAGGGAGAGGAAGTCCCCGACCGATTTCCTCACCTGGAAGTTCCGGCTTTCCTTGATGTTCACATTCGTCTTGAATCTCGGTTGAATTGGGTTTCCAGCTGAAAGGACTTGGTCAGCCGCTTGGACTAGCCGCCCACCAGCCATGTCGAGCCCTGCGTGGAAATCGTCTCGTAAGTGATTGTGCTAATCACGGGCAGATTCTTCGTCACAGAGTATGGGGTGCAGGAATACTGGCTCCCCGACGGGCAGTAGCCCATGGAGCCGAGGCTGGTGGTCTCCGGCCCAAAGTAAGTCGCTGCGCAGGACGTCTCCCACACGGTCCCTCTCAGGGTCCCTCCGCTGGGGCAGCTGTAGGTGTAGTAGACGAGGGACGCGGCGTAGCCACGGCCGTTACCCGCCGGGTCCGGGGTTTCCCTACCTGTGCTCTATCCCCAGTGACTCGTCGGTGAGCTTCATCGACTCTTCGCGGGTGTACCCGCCGACCATGGCCCTGACTGCGTCGATGTTCTCCGGTACGACTATGGCCTCCTGGTGAACCCCCATGAAGAAGTACGCCTCGCCGTCCACCACCGTGACCGAGTCCTTCCAGACCGTGGTCTCGTAGACGTCGTTCCTGTCCCTCCCCTTCTCTCTCGCCCAGTCCATGACGTTGGCCGTGGATTTGAACCCCGCCCTGCCTTCCACCATGTTCATCCTAGGGGCCCGCTCAAGGGCCTTCACCACGTCTTCCTTCGACCCCTTCTGCTTCAGGCTCAGTATGACGCTGTGCAGGTGCATGTGGGTGGTCGGGACCTTGAACGCCATGGTGACTATCTCCAGCCCGGGGAGGACGGTCTGTACGTCAGGGCCGTGGTGCGACGGCAGGGTGGTCGGGTCCAGGACCACGGCGTCGATGGGCCCCTTCTTCACGTCGTCAGGGTCCGTGGCCCTTCGAGCCAGGACCGCCCTCGCCCTCGTCACCCCCGGGCCCTTGTCGACAGCGCCGATGGTCCGGCAGAGCCCCGTGGTGTTGCAGGAGACGACCCTGACCGCCTGCTTCTTCGCGGCCTGCTCGAAGTTGCACTGGGCCACGAAGGAGGTCCCGGTCAGCCCGTGCTCCTCGCCCCCCTGGAAGACGGCCTTGACCCCGGCCTGGGAGTAGGCGGCCTTGTTGGCAGCCCCGATGTCCTCGGGGGCGCCATCGACCACGACGTCCACCCGCTGGAGGAGGTCGTTGAGGGTCCCCCTCAGGCTGTACCCCTCCTTGTTGAACGCCTCCAGGCTCTTCATGTCCAGGGCGTAGATGGGTATCCCCTTGCCGTCGGCCACGGCGTACTTGTAGTGCGGGTGCCCCGCCGTCACGCCGACGAGCTCCATGTCCTTCTGCTTCCTCACCGCGTCGGCGACCCGCCGCCCTATGGTCCCGTAGCCGTTCACCCCGACCCTGATCATGGCCCCCTAGGCGGCCTCCTGCTGTTTAAGCGGTTCGTGCTGGCTCCGCCCCCACCTCTCGGCGGCCCTCTCCAGGGCGTCGATGAGCGGGAGCCGCTTCCCCGCCAGATACTGGACCAGGGCCCCCCCGGCGGTGCTGACGTGGTCGATCTGGTCGTTGATGCCGTACTTGCGGAGGGCGGTGGAGAGGTGCCCGCCGCTGATTATGGTGGTGCCCAGCGACGACGCCATGGCCCTCAGGAGGCCTTCGGTCCCCAGGCTGAACTCCTCCCACTCGAAGGCCCCCGCGGGCCCGCTCATGAAGACGGTCCCGGCGCCTTTGATGTAGCGCGAGAACCGGTCGACGGACTTCGACCCTATGTCGAGGACCTGGGCCGCGGAAGCGATCTGCGACGGCTCGACCTCCTTCCGCCCCCCCTCGGCCTTGACCGCCACGTCCAGCGGGAGGACGAAGCGGTCGGGGTCGTCGTCCATCAGCCTCCTCGCCCTGACCACGAACGCCTGCTCCTTGTCCACGCCGATGTCCCCCCTGAGCTTCCCCGCTGCCTTCAGGAACACGAGCCCCACCACCCCGGAGAGGAGGACGCTGTCCGCCCTGCCGTTGGCGATCAGCGCGTCTATGGCCTCTAGGCGGTCGTTCACCTTCGCGCCCCCCAGGACGGTGACGTAGGGGCCCTTCTCCACCGTGGCTATCCTGTCAAGCATCCTCAGCTCCCTCCCTACGGTCCTCCCGGCGCAGGTGGGGACCAGGCCGGCGAACCCGATGATGGTGGGGGAGGCCCTGTGGGCCGTGGAGAAGGCGTCGAGGACGCAGGCGTCCACGTGGCCGCCGAGCCTCCTGATCAGGTGGCTCTTCTCAGCCTCGTCCGGCTTGTACTCCTGGTTCTCCTCGGCGGTGAACCTCAGGTTGTCTAGCATGAGCACCTCCCCGTCCTGGAGGGAGTCGATCTGGGACAGCGCCTCGGGACCGAACACGTCGGGGACGAAGGCCACCTCCCTCCCGAGTATCTCGCCGAGCGCCTTGGCGTGCGCCTCGAGGCTGGTGTAGTCGGGCCTCCCGACACGCCCCTGGTGGGATGCCACCACGACCCTGGACTTCGGCAGGTCCCTCACCGTCATAGCCGCCTCCTCGAGCCTGGCCCTCTCCATCAGGGCCCCGGTCTCGGGGTGGATGGGGGTGTTGATGTCGACGCGCAGGAAGACGCGCTTCCCTCCGAGCTCGAGGTCCTCCAGAGTCAGCATCTTTATCGCCATGGCGCGCCCCTTGAAGTCGCCGACGGTCAGTGATTATATGCGTTGCTGCCCTCCGGGCGTCTTCGGCCCGGGGCGCCGCCGGGGGCACGTTTCCGCCGTTAAGATAACGCCCCGCCCGTGGACGGGCCGGCCGCGGCTTATCCTAACACGGCCCGGGTTATCCGCTGACGCCTGTCAATATGCTGACGATGCCGCTCGCGAGGGCCAGGGCGCCCAGGGCGAAGGTCAGGAGCGCGATCCTCCGGCTCCCCGCGACCCTGAGCAGGAGGCCGATGAAAGCGACACCTATCACGACGCTCACCAGAACCGCGAGGACTATCACCTGAGGGGTTATGCTGACTATGGCACCTGTCACCGAGACGCCGGAGAAGAGGACCGTGACCCCGGCCGCTCCGATGGACGCGGGTATCAGGGCCAGGAAGGAGAGCTTGAACGCGTCCTTCGGGTTGATCCCGAGAAGCAGCATCGCGGACACCGTTATCCCCGACCTGCTCACGCCGGGGAGGGCGGACACCCCCTGGACGACCCCCAACAGGACCAGCTCCTTCAGCGAGAGGTCGCGCAGCCCCTTGGTCGGGACGTACCTCCCCTTGGCGTAGGTGATCAGCAGGCCGTCCCCTATCAGTATGCAGCCCAGGATTATCATGGGGAGCCCCAGGGCGGGCCCCGACACCGACTGGACCGTCGCGTAGAGGGCGACCCCCACGAGGCCGGTGAACACGGTCACGACCAGCAGGAACTTCAGGAGCATCCTCCCCTCTTCGTCCCCCTTCCCCACGAGGGCGAGGAGGACCTTCCACACTTCGTGCCTGAAGTAGTAGGCCGCCGCTATGAACGTCCCCGCCTCGAGGAAGAGCCCGAGGGCGTAGGCCTCGTTGAAGTTCAGGCCGAAGAGGTAGGTCGACGCGATTATCACCTGGGTCTTGCTGCTCACGGGGAGCCATTCGCTCACCCCTTGCACTATGCCTAGGACGATGCCGAGTAGCCAGCTAGACATGGAACGGTGGCGGGTCCTCTTTCACGCGGCTTAAAACGTTCTTTCACGCCGAGGCCGTCCGCGGCCCTGGCCCTGCGAGCCCCGGACGCTCCGCTCCTGCTCCCGGCGGGCCCTGGACCGCACCGTAGCTTCCCGTGCACTGTTCATAAAGCCGCGGGGGAGTAGGCTGACCGGAAGTTCAGTGCAAAACGGTACTCTGACGAACATCTTCTGGGGCCTGTTCCTGATCTGGTTCGGCATAGTGGCCGCCTGGCTTCGGGGGGACCTGTTCGCCACGGTCAACTCCCCCCTCTTCGCCTTCGGGACGGGGGCCCTCCTCCTGGTGATGAACCTGACCAGGTCGGTCCTGAGGCTGAGGCTCAGCATCCTGACCATAGGGCTGGGGTTGATACTAGTGATAGCCAACGCCTTCCAGCTCTTCTTCGGCGAGGCTGTGCCGTTCCTCCCTGAGCTCCTCATCATAGCAGGGGTCGCGCTGGTCATAGGCGCCTTCAGGACCAGGAACTTCCAGACCTACTGAGCCCCCGGAGGCTCAGGCGAACCCGTGGGACCTGTAGTGCACCACGTAGAGCTCTTCGTAGGGGGTGACGAAGGGGCAGAAGGGGCACTTGAACAGGTTGTCAGGGAGCAGCTGGCCCGTGTCCTTCCGCCCCCTGGACCTCGAGAGAGGGTCGGAGGAGTGCACCACTATCGAGCCCTCCGACGCCTCCACCGACCACTCCGCGGAGTCCTTGCGCCTCGACGCGAAGCCCTTCACGATCTCCATCACTTCGTCCGGGGACGGCTCCCCTGACAGCGCGTCGAGCACGATCCTGGTCCCGTTGATCAGGGCGACCGCCTTCCCGGCGAGGCCGTCCGAGATCGCCGAGGCGAGGGCTATCTGCTCGTCGACTGTCATCTCCCCGCATTCGACGCCGATCATGGCAGGGCCCTGAGCCCCTGCCTCCTTAGCGGTTCCGCTTGATGTCTACGTCGATATCAAGCTCGAGGGGGGCGTTTGCTGCGCGTTTTCGCTTCGGACGCTTCGTTTGCTCGGGGTGCAGGCGCTCCCGGTCCGTCCCCGCCTCCCCTGTGGTCACACGTCGTGAGCCAACTATAAACATCAGTCCCAGCTCCGGCGGCAGCTTGAACAAGAACGTGCGCCTCCTCGGGGTCGCATCCGCGGTGCGGCTCCTCGGCGCAGCGATGGTGTACCCGTTCCTCTCGCTCTACCTCAAGAACGTGGCCGGCCTGGGGTACGCGGAGATCGGCGCCCTCCTTGTCCTCGTGGCCGTCCTCCCGCTCGCCGTCACGCCCTTCGGGGGGCTGATAACCGACAGGGCGGGGAGACGGAGGGTCTTCATCGCTGGGCTCACCGGGGAGGCAGCTTCGGTCTTCCTGATCGCCGTGAGCATGCGGTTCGAACTCGTCGCAGGGATCCTCTTCGGAGGGGCCATGGCCGGGGTCGCGGGCTCGATAGCGCAGCCTGCGATCCAGGCGTACGTCGCAGACCTGACCGACGTGAAGGACAGGACGATGGCCTACACCTGGGTCAGGATAGGGTTCAACGTCGGCTTCACCTTGGGGGTGGCGGCGGGCGGGGTGCTGATCGGGTTCATCGGATACCCTGAGACCGCCCTCGTGACCACGGGGATCCTCGTCGGCGGGGTGGTCTTCATCCTCATCATGCTCGACCCTTCCCCCTACGACGCGGCCCGCTCCAGGGGGGCGTCCCTCGCCGAGGCGCCTCGCCCGGCGTCGAGGCCCGGATCCTTCCGAGCCAGCCTCAGGATACTGGCGGCGGACAGGACCTTCCTCGTCCTCTGCTTCGCCTCGGTCTTCTCGGGGCTGATCTATGGGAACTGGGGGACGACGTTCGTCCTTTACTCCAACACCATCCTCTTCGTGCCGACCGGGATCCTCGGGCTCGCCCTCGCGCTCAACGGCGTCATAGTCATCTTCGGCCAGATGCCGACGACCAAGTTGATGACAGGGAGGAAGCACACCTACTCTGCCGTCCTCGCGGTCGTCCTCATGGGGGCCTCCTTCGTCGCCCTCGGAGGGATCAGCCTGGTGGCCGGGGGTGCGCTCGTGGCCGTGTTCACCTTCGTCGTCCTCCTGACGATAGGGGAGAACCTCGGGGCGATCCCCTCCATGACCCTGGCGTCCAACGTCGCCCCTGCGACTGAGATAGGGAACTACAACGGCGTCTTCGGCATGTTCAACGGCATCGGGGGGAGCATCTCCCCGCTCCTGGGGGGCCTGGTCCTCGCGTACGTGGCCAGCCCCCTGGCGGAGTGGCTCATACTAGCGATACCGTGCGTCCCTGCGATACTCCTCTTCCAGTGGGTTGGAAGGAGGATACCGCTGGCCGCGAACACGGTGTGAGGGGGCCGCGTAGCCCGCCCGCGGGGAACGCGTCCGAGCCGTCCCCGCCCCGCTCCCTCCCGCCCGGGCCCCGACACGCCCGGCCTTCCCGGTCATGCTCCGGGCGCCGCCCTGGCCCGCCCCTTCTTCTGAGCAGGCCTCGGGGCCTTCGTCACACGCACAGCGCCGACAGGAAGATAGCAGTACTTCCGCTTCTTTGCGAAGTAGCGGAACCCCTTCCGGGGCCCAGACGCTATCTCGCGCCTTTCCTTCAGCTCGACCCGGTGGGTGAACCTGTGGTACCGGTATGCCCCATACGGGCTCTTCCTCGTCACCAGATTGTACGCTATGACCTTCCCCCTCTGCCCGCCGCACTTTGGGCATCTTTGGCCTTTGACCCACGTGTTGACGCCCTCCACGGTCGGCCACGTTTGGCGAGTTCTACTTAAGCGTGGTGCAAAGACTCACAGCATGGGGGTGCTTTCCCAAAGAAATATTGGCTCTAAATTGCACCACCTGGAGGTCCGCCTCCTGGACGCCGCGGACAGGGGTCGCCCTGCCGTCTTGGTCGTCGGGGCGGCCGGGGCCGGGCGGGACGGGTGGCCGGAGGGGGGTCGGCGCCCCCCGAACAAAACCATGCCCCGGGTACTACTTTGTTGAGCTGTGACACCATCCCTTTACAGTTCGAATTCTAAATCACATCATAACATGATTGAGCACAAGATGGCAAAGAAGACGGCGATCTCGGTGACCGTGGACAGGGACGTCCTCAGGGACTTGGACAACGCCCTGAGGGGGATGCAGTCGAGGGAGATAGAGCGGGGGAGGCTAAAGTCGAACAGGAGCAGCCTGGTCGAGGAGATACTCAGGGACTGGGTCGCCAATCGGGGCGCCTAGACCGGCCGGGGTTCGCTAGTTCTGGGCTCGACGACTCCAGCTGTCGCGATGGCGGAGCGCCCTCCTGACCTGCTGCCCGGCGGACCCTGGACGGGTCGTGTCGGCCATGGGGCCTTGTCCTGAGGCTCGCCCTCCTCGCGGGCGGAGGCGGGAGCTGCGAACCGGATGCCGGACGCCCAAACCCCCTGGTCGCCGCGCCTCCGTCCGACTGCGGCACGTCCGCGGAGACGCATTTCGCGGCCGCAGACACCATGCCTTCCAGGGCTGACAAATGCCGGTCGTCGTAGGGCTCCGTCTGGGATTCGGGCGCTCTCCGCACGACCTCAGCCCTGAGCCTGTCTGGCGCTCCGGCGTCAGGGCTGCTCATCCCCGCGACCCTGCGCATCCGCTGGGTCAGGCTGGCGGGCTTGCAGGGGCGCAGGGCCCAGAGGAGGCCCGGATAGGGACAATCTACGTTGATATCAAACTCGATGTAGCCGGCCCATGCCCGGCGACCATACTCCGCGGTCATCTATGGTTCCGATATAGATTAAATTTATATCCACGGCCCCCTACCGGTATTCCGTCCAGTGGGGCAATCAGAACAGCCCGCCGCCTGAATAAGGACGGAGACGGTCCGTAAAATCGGACCCGGACATTTCCGGTTATCAAAATCAAGGGGGGCTTTCTCTTCGCGGGCCTGACCGAAGTCGGGCTCAGGACTTAGGGCTCAGTAGTAGTAAGTCGCGCTGACCGTCGCCGTCCCGTCTGTCGAGTTGGTGGTCAGCAGAGCGAGGGAATTCTCTGTCCCGGGGACTATGGGGATGACGAAGTACAGGATGCTGGTCGAGCTGCTCGGCGCCAGCAGGATGAGCGACTGGAGGGCCCCGCCCCCTGGGTTGCCGACCCTGCGATTGGATCGCGCTGGCCTGGGACGAGACCGTCGGCCTCAGGGCCGGCTCGGCCCCCGAAGCGCTCGCGTAGTAGGATTCGAACCCTCCCACTAGGATGACCATGACCGCGACGGACGCGACCATCGGGGCATTGGACGGGCTCTTGGTCTCCGAAACTGGGTCCTGAGGGACCGCGACCGGTCATTGACGTCTTCCTGCCGGGGCCGCGGTCTGGGCCCTATGGGATCTTCTTGCCGACCCTCAGCGTCCTGCGGGCGAGGTCGGTTATCCTCTTGTCGTGGGTGGTCACGAACATTGTCCTCCCGTCTGTCATGTTGTCCCCCCTCAGTATCCCAAGCACCACCTCGGCCATCAGGGGGTCCAGCGCTTCGGTCGGCTCGTCCAACAAGAGTATCGGCGGGTCGTTGACCAGCGCCCTGGCGAAAGACACCATCTGCTTCTCCCCGACGCTCATCGTCCCCACGGTCTTCTTTGCGTCCTCCCTCACCCCGATCTTCTCCATGGCCGCCTCTGTCCTCTTCCTCCTCGTGTCCTTGTCGACTTTGAGGAAGCGGAGGGGGAGCTCCACGTTCTCGTAGGTGGTCAGCTCGGGGATGAGCGTCTGCGACTGGGGGACCAGCCCGATGGTCTGGGCCCTGAACGCAGCCAGCTCGTCGTCGTCCATGGCGCCCAGGTCCTTCCCCATGACTGTGATCGACCCGGAGGTCGGCCTCTCGATGCCTGCGAACATGTTGATCAGCGTCGTCTTCCCGCTCCCTATGGGGCCGGCCAGGGCGACGAACGTCCCCCGGAGCAGCTGGAAGTGCAGGTCGGTGTACACCTCCCTCTCGCCATAAGACTTGGCGACGTGCCTTACTTCGACCGAGAACCTGTCGTTCGTCGTCGTCGTCCGCTCAGGCCTTAGCTCTGCTAACTGCGCCAAGTCGCCCTTCCTCCGGTGTAGGTCCCGATGGCCAGCGCCGCGGACGATGCTACGACCACAGCTACCACGCCGTACACGGTTGACAGGGCGAGCCCAGGGCCGGCGAGGACAGAGCCGAGCGCTGCCCCGACGACCGCCCCCACGGCGGACCCGAGGGCGCCGTAGGCCAGCACGGAGCCGAATATAGCCGAAGAGATGCTCGAGCTGGTGGCGCCTATGGAGCGCAGGTCGGACACCGTCTTCCCGGACCTCCTGAGTATGTCGATCGATATCGCGGCCGAGCAGACCGCCAGGGACGCGAACACCACCGCCACGGCGACGACCAGCCCCGCGACTCCGAGCGCCTGGGCCGCCGCTGCGCCGTTGAGCGCCACCGCAGCCGAGAACGTGGCGACCATCAGGTGGGTTGAACCGGTTATCCTGAGACTGCGCGCGATGGGGCCTCCCCGCTGCGTCAGGGTACCTGCCCTCAACCGTCCGGCGCCTCCACCACTGATTGCAAGGGGCTATCCCTACAGGTGAGCGGGACGGCCTACTCGGCCGTTGCCTGGACTGCCTTCTGCACCGGTGCCTGAGCCACCTGCTTCTGCTGCTGCTTCTCTTCCCTCTTCTCCTGCTGCTGCGAAAGCGGCTCGGTGGCAGTCTTCAGCATCCTAGAGAGGTCTTCCATCTCCTGGGAGTTCCTCCTCTGCATGGCCTGGCAGGACTCGGCGGCGACCTTGAAGGCGGCCTCGTCGATCTCCCCCGCCCTGAACTGGACCTTGATGTCCACCAGGAACCTGTCGAGTGTCTCCCTCTGCCCCTCCAGCTCGCCGATCCTCACGGCCATCGACTCAGCCAGAGACTTGTACGAGTCCTGTATCTTGGACGCGTCGTCAGAGTACTTCGTCATGCTCTCCTCGAAGAGCGTCCGCGGGATCTCCCCTTCGCGGGCGAGGTCCTGGAGCGCCTTGGCCCTCCTCTTCACGCCCTCGATCTCCTTGCCAAGGGCGTCGCTCTCCACCCTCCACGCGGGTATCAGCACGAACCCCTCCGACGTCGACACTATCCTCTGGCTAGGATACTCGGTGAAGTCGCCGTTCCCCTGGTCGACCCCGACCGACTTCAGTTCCCCGGAGGTGTCGACGGAAAATCCGACGACGAAACCGACGTACCTCCCGTAGGTGTCCTTTACGGGCTTGTCCACAAGCTTCCCCAGTGCTTCTGCACGCATGCTGGTGATTTACCAGCGGGCGGGTTATAGTGGAAAGTGTGAATTTCGGCGCGCAAATAGGTCAATTCGTTTGACCTTCTTGCGGCGGCGGGGGCTATCTAGCTCGATATCGACCTCGATATCAGCGTCGTCCTCCACCGCGTCTTCACCGGTCAGCCTCCTCAGGGCCCGGGACCCGGGGTCGGCGGGCGAAACCAGCTTTGGCTTCAGTCCCGGCCGCAGCTTCCGGCGTCGTGGAGGCGGGCGAGGGTGTCGTAGGCGAAGCCGGCTACTCCGCGGACTGCCCTGCTCGACCTCATCGCCCTGGAGATCAGGGCGCCGCCTGGGAGCTGCGATGCCAGCGCGGGGAGGGCGTCGGCGCCGCTGGCACAGACGCCTTCGTCAGATATCATGTGGAACGACCTGCGCCTGCTCCCCGGAGGGATGCCGTCGAGCACGCCTGCGCCCTCCGCCTCGGCCAGCCCGACGAAGCGCACCCTGTGCCTGGGGTCCATGAAGCCGACGGCTCGCCTGAACGCGGTGCAGGGCCCGCAGTCAGAGTCGTAGGCGAGGGTGTAGCGCATCGGCCCCTTCGGGCACGCGTTGAACTAAACCCTTTCCCCGGGGGCGCCCAGGAAGAGCCGCCCGAGCTTGACTATGATGGACTGGCTCGGCATGGTCTGGAAGTAGAGGTCGAGGTTGAGCAGACCCCGGGGGTTGTTGGGCCCCGCGCCTAGCCTCAGCATCGGCCTGTTGGCACACTGGGCCGCCACCCCGGCGAGGAACCTCGCGCCGTCCTCGGCCGAGGCGTCCGGGGACGCCTGGAACGACATGATCTCCCCTGTCTCGTAGTCCCGGGCGAGCCAGAGGTGGCATCCCCTGGAGCCGTAGGTCACGTCGGCGCCGTCTATGGCGACCGAGCGCCTGTATCGTCTCTCCTCCTTGGGGAGGCTGGTCACCAAGGAGACGTAGGCGTCACGGGCTGCGATGTAGGACATCTCCCCGAGCATCCTGGACACTTCACGGTAGGAGTAACCCGAGTTGCAGAGAGCAGCGGCGAGGATCTTCTTCTCGACAGGAACCTTGTTCCTCCTGAAGGCGCGGACCGAGACCGCCCACTCGCTGAGGAGGGTGAGGGGCCCAAGCCCCCGCGCGGAGGCCGCTTCCAGTTTCAGCGCAGACATTGCCTGGCTTTAAGATAACGACCCGGGGCGCTTAGGCACGAAGCTCGACTTATCTTAACAGACTGCTGAGCATGTTTCGACCCGCCCCCTCGGGCGCCCGGAGGGGCGAAGGGGACGGCTGCGGAGCTGTGAGGCTTAGCCGGACCCCCCGTTCCGAGGGCGACCCGCGCGTTGTCCCAGGACGAGACCTTTTCGGGGGTGATCTCGATGTACGCCCTCGCCTCCGCTTTCCTCTCCTCGACCCACCACGGGGGCATCTCCGCCGGCTTCCATTGCATGAGCTCGTACTTCGCGTCCATGGCCTCTTCGACCCTCGCCGCCAGGCCCGGGTCGGCTACCACCCTGGTCCTCCCCCAGATCGTCGCCCCCCTCAGCTCGACGTACCTTGTGCCTTCGTCCAGGGTGCAGCATGCCCTGCCTGATTCTGCGAGCCTGGTCTTGACTTTGTAGTCGTGGGTCCTGAGGTAGATCTTCCTGTCGAGGACGCAGAACCACATCGGGGAGACGTGGGGGTAGCCCCCCTCCATGGGGAATGCTACGTAGATCTTCTCCCTCGAGCCGACGAACCTCCAGAGCTCGGGGGCCGGGATGGGGACGTACTGCCTGTTCGCCCTCCTGTGCAGGAGCCTGGCGCCGCGTCCCTCCGTCCTTCGTCGCGCCCTCCCCCTTCCGGCGGCCCTCTGGTTCGCCAAGCGCGGCTACCTCTTAGAGAAGTCCACAAGGTGCAGCGGATGCAAGACCTGGAGCCCCGTGCCGTCGTGGATCTGGGCCGCGCAGACGCTGCTCTCCGTGCACGCAAGGCCGCAGCGGCTCCCCCTGAAGAGGTCGAACAGCCTCTCCCCCACGGCGTTGGAGAGGTCGTACCCCATTGTCCCTGACTTCATGCCGAACGTCCCTCCCATCCCGCAGCAGGTCCCCGTCTCGACTATGTCCACCTTGTACCCCGCCGCGGTGAGGAACCTGACGGCAGGGCCCCCGCCTGTGAGCGCCCTGTCGTGGCAGGGGATGTGGAAGCCGAGCTCCGCGCCTGCGCCCCGAGAGGGCGCGAGGTTGAGCCTTCCCAGCCCAGGCTCCACGAACTCGAAGAAAGGGTGGCTGTGGGCCGCGACGAGCCTCGACCCTTCCCCGGGGGCGAGGGTCAGGTAGGCGTCCCTCAGCATGTAGGCGGCGGTGGGCTCGGTGGACACCACCTCGTACCCGTCCTGGACGTAGCCGGCGAGCGCCTTCACGTTGTACGCAGCGACCTTGGCAGCCTTCCTGACTTCGCCATATGAGATGTACGGCATGCCGCTCCACTTGAGCTTCGGGACCTTGACCTCGTAGCCCAAGGCCGCGAGCATCTTCACTGCCTTCACCCCGAGCTCGGGGTCGTTGTAGTCGGCGTAGACGTCCGGGAAATAGACCACCTTCCCCGAGCTCCCGTCCCCGCCGTCCACCCCTCGGAGCCTGCTCCTCAGCCGCCTCCGGCTGAACGCCGGGAGGGTCCTCCTCCTGTCGACCCCGAAGACCTTCTCCATGGCCAGCCTGGCCGCCCTCGGCTTCAGGGACCAGTTGGACAGGGGGGCGGTGGCGCTGGCGAGCCTGGCCAGGGTCTCGGAGCCGGCGAAGAACCTGTTCGCCCTGGGCTGACCGTGGAGGTCGACGAGCTCCTGCTTGACCTCGGCTATCATCATCGGGATGTCTATGTCGGCAGGGCAGGCCTCTTTGCAGAGGCCGCAGGATATGCAGAGGTCGGAAAAGGCGGCGTTGTCGACGCCGTGGACGTTGGCGGTCCAAGGGATCCCTATCGGGCCGGGGTAGATGTGCCCGAAGGTGTGCCCCCCGACCACAGAGTAGGTCGGGCAGACGTTCATGCAGGCGCCGCACCTTATGCAGTCCAAGGCCCCTGCGTAGCGCCCGTCCGCCTTCATCTTCGACCTCCCGTTGTCGAGGATCACCACGTGCAGTTCCCTCCCTGCGCTCCGGCCGCCCATAGGCGACCGCGCGGTGAAGGCCGAGACGTAGACGGTCGTCAGCTGCCCTGTCGCGCTCAACGCCGCCGCTGACACGACCTCCGCGGCGTCCTCCCAGCTGTTGACTATCTTCTCCGTCCCGATGAGCACGACATGTACGTCCGGGGCGGCCGACACCAGTCTCCCGTTCCCCTCGTTGGTCTCGATCACCACGGTCCCGGTCTCCGCGATCCCCGCGTTCGCGCCTGTGACCCCCACCTTCGCAGACAGGAAGACAGGCCTCAGGTAGGCGCGCACCTCCTTCAGGATGGCGTCAGGGTCCTCGGGGACCTCCTTCCCAAGGCTCTGGGAGACCAGGCTCGCAACGTCCGCGACCGACTTGTGGGCTGCCGGCATGACCAGGTGGACCGGGCGCTCGTGCGCCATCTGCACTATCAGCTCCCCCAGGTCGGTCTCGACGCACCTGACCCCCCTCGCCTCGAGCGCGTGGTCGAAGTCTATCTCCTCCGACGTCAGGGACTTCGACTTCGCCAGGACCTCGGCTCCGTGGGCCTTCGCCAGCCCGGCGACGTAGTCTATGGCTTCGGCGCCGTCCTTCGCGAAGAAGACGTGCCCCCCGTTCCCTTCCACCTTCTCGGCGAACTTCCGGGGGAGGTCTGGGTCGCTCATCGCCCTCGCCTTCAGGCCCCTGACCGACTCCTTCATCGCGCCGACGTCGATCCCTAGCTCCTGGACCGCCCGGGCCCTGTTCCCCCTCGACCTGCTCGTCGAGGCCCACATCTTGTCCGAAAGCCCGTCGGTGGCCAGGGCCCGGCGGACCTTCTCGGCGAGCTTCCCCCGGTCGGTCATGCCCACTCCAGGACGAGGGCTACGACGGAGTGGGGGCCGTGGACCCCGTAGAGGAGCCTCCCCTCGATGTCTGCGGTCCTGCTCGACCCCCCGATGAACGATATGGTGGGCTTGGGCGCGGGGCTCTCGGCGACCATCTTCCCTGCCTCCCGCATCGCCGACGCGAAGTCTGGGAGGAACCTCTCCCCGGAGACGAGGACCACGTTCGTGAGCGGGAGGCAGGATGCGAGCTTGGCCGCGTCGTCCCAGGTCGCCTCCATGAGGACCCCCTCCCTGGCCACCCCGTGGGCCGCCCAGGTCACGCTCAGGTCGGCCTTCGCGATAGCCTCCTTCGGCAGCGCCCCGCCCAGCCTGTCGACGTCGATGACCTCGATGCCGTCCAGCGCGCCGATGACGGTCTCCCTGACCGCGGCGGGGATGCCTGCGACAGCCACCAAGGACGCCCGCCGCTCCCTCGCCACCCCCCTCAAGGCGGCGGAGGTCTCCTCCCTGGTGGCGGCGAAGGACACGGTCCCGCTCCTCGACTCGAACGCACGGGCGAAGGCCTCGGCGTACTGGCTCGCCAAATCTTCGCCTTGGTGCCGTGGCTGGTTCAAATATCCTTCGGAGCCTCGGGGCCCTCGCCGGAGCGGCTAAATCCTCCCCGAGGGGGACAGAGCCGGGGATTCCTTGAAGCTACTCAGGTTCGAGTCGGGGCATGGGATAAGGATAGGTGTCTTGGACGGTGAGACGGTCTACGACCTGACCGCTGCGGGCCCTGGCTTCTCGGACTGGGCCCGGGCCTACGAGGATGCTGGCTCCCTAGAGGGGCTGGTCGCCTCGGTCGAGCGCGCCAAGAGGACGTCTAGGAAGGTCCCCTACGACTACAGGACGCTCCGCGCCCCCTTCGTCCCCTCCGAGATATGGGCCGCCGGGGTGACGTATCTCCGGAGCAGGGAGGCGAGGGAGACCGAGACCAAGCTGAAGGGACTCTACGACTACGTCTATTCGGCAGTGAGGCCGGAGCTGTTCCTCAAGGACAGCGGGCTGAGGTGCGTCGGCCCCGGGGACCCGGTCTGCGTGAGGGGGGACAGCAAGTGGTCTGTCCCGGAGCCGGAGCTCTCTGTGGTCCTCGACGCCAAGTTCAGGGTGGTCGGCTACACGGTCGGGAACGACGTCTCCTCCAGGGACATAGAGGGGGAGAACCCGCTCTACCTCCCCCAGGCCAAGGTCTATCGGGGGTCCTCCGCCATCGGGCCCGTCGTCACCACGGCGGACGAAGTCCCGCAGCCGCGCGCCCTCGAGATAAGGATGCGCATAGTGAGGGGGTCGGAGGCGGTCTTCGAAGGGAGCGTCAACACGTCGCAGCTGAAGCGCGAGGTCGACGAGCTCGTCGGATACCTCAGGAGGAGCAACGTCATCAGGACGTTCACGGTGCTTATGACCGGGACCTCCCTCGTCCCCCCCGACGACTTCACCCTCACGGGAGGGGACGTGGTGGAGATCGAGATAGAGAAGATAGGGACCCTGAGGAACCCGGTGGAGCAGCTGCGCGCCTAGGGGCCTGAGGTCTCAGTACCCGAGGTAGACAGTCTTCTCCGTGGAGTAAAACTCCAGCGCCCCCTCCCCCATCTCCTTCCACGTCCCGGCCCCCGACTTCTTGAAGCCCCCGAAGGGCGCCTGGAGCTCGAGCCCCACCGTGGGCTTGTTCACCTTCACCACCCCCGTCTGGGCCCCGTCGATGAACCGGTTGATCGTGCGGTTGTCGTTCGAGACGATCCCGGCCGTATGGCCGTACCCCACAGAGTTCACGAGCTCGAGCGCCTCGTCGAAGGTCGCCGCCTCGGTGAGGGAGAGGACCGGCCCGAAGACCTCCTCGTCGAATATCCTCATCCCGGGGGAGACCCCGTCGAAGACCGTCGGCTCGATGAGCAGACCCGGGGGGGTCGCCCCGCCGCCGTGGATGAGCTTGCCTCCCTCGCTCTTCCCCGACTCGATGTAGTCGAGGTCCTTCCGGTACTGGTCAGGGTCGACCACCGGGCCCATGTTGACCCCTGGCTGGGTCCCAGGCCCTGCCTTCCATGCCTTCAGCCTCTCGAGGAGCCTCTCCTTCAGCCCCCGGGCCGCCTTCTCGAGGACTATCAGCCTGCTCGTGGCGGTGCACGACTGCCCCGTGAGCCCGAACGCCCCCCTGACCGCCAGGTCCGCCGCCAGAGCCAGGTCGGCGTCCGAGTCGACGACCAGGGCGTTCTTCCCCCCCAGCTCGAGCTGCATCCTGCTCATCTCGTCCTTGGAGGCGAGCACCTTCCCCACGTGTGCCCCCACGGCCGTGGAGCCTGTGAGGGACACGGCCCTGACGGCCTCGTGGGCGACTATGGCGTCCCCGACCTCCCCTCCGCGCCCGACGACCATGTTCAGGACCCCCGGCGGGAGCCCGGCCTTCTCGAGGGCCTCCAGTATCTTCGCGCCGGTGAGCGGGGTCTTTGTGGCCGGCTTGAAGACGGCGGCGTTCCCTGCCGCGAGGGCCGGGGCCAGCTTCCAGGCAGGGATCGAAGCGGGGAAGTTCCAGGGGGTGATGGCGGCGACGACCCCCAGCGGGACCCTGGCTGTGAATATCCTGGTGTTCTGGTCCGACGAGGGGAGGGTGACCCCCCCGAACTTGTAGGCCATCGCCCCGTAGAACTTGAAGAGCGCGCAGGTCCTGGCCACCTCGGCCCTGCTCTCCGGGAGGGTCTTCCCCTCCTCGTAGGTCAGGAGCTCGGAGAACTCTTCGGCGGCCGACTCCATCAGCTCGCCAGCCTTCATCAGTATGCCCCCCCTCTTCGGCGGAGGGGTGCCCCCCCACTCGGCGGCCTTCGAGCGCGCGGCCTCAACCGCACCCCTGGCGTCCTCCTTGGTGGACAGGCGGACCTTGGCCAGCACGTGGCCAGGGTCGGCAGGGTCCACGTCGTCCAGGGGGCCTCCGCTCCCCCGGACCCACCTGTCGGCCAGCTCCTGGTAGGACTTCATGCAGCCATCTGCGGGGCGAGCGTATTTCTGGCTTGCCCTTTGGCGCACGCGGACCGAGGACGTATTAACCACGGCCCTCCCGGCGGGGGGTGGGCAACTTTCTTGTGACCGGAGGGACAGGGCAGATCGGCGGCTTCCTGTGCGAAGAGCTCGTCAACGCGGGGCACAGGGTGGTCTGCTACGACTCCAAGCCGAACCTAGAGAACATCGGGAGGATAGCGGACCGGGTGACGGTCGAGGCCGCGGACGTCACGGACACGAGCGACCTGCTGCAGGCGATGAAGAGGAACTCGATCGACCACGTGGTCCACCTCGCGGCCATGGTCCTCCTCGACTCGATGAAGCGCCCGGCCAAGGCGTATCAGGTCAACATAATGGGGACGAACTGCGTCCTCGAGGCTGCGAGGGTCATGGACGTGAAGAAGGTGGTCTTCGCGAGCTCGGTGTCGGTCTACGGCTCGCTGGCGACGAGGAGGCCGGGGATCGCCGACGAGGAAGACATACCGAACCCCCCGCCCGAGCCCTACTCGACCACGAAGATAGCGACGGAGCTGATGGGACGGTACTACCGTGAGTCCTACGGCATGGAGGTCAACTGCATGAGGATCACGGCGGCCTGGGGGCCGGGGCGGTACTGGGGATACACGGGGCAGTTCAACGACTTCATACGGAAGGCTGCCGTGGGCGCAGAGGCGGCCTTCCCCGCAGACTTCTCCTACAAGGGGGAGAAGCTTCGGTGGATGTACGTGAGGGACGTCGGCTACTGCTTCGCCTTCGTGTCCGGGATACCGAAGACCGGGGGGTACCTCTACAACCTGGGGGTGGACGCCCCCTTCAACCACAGAGACGTGCTGCAGGCCCTAGGCGAGGTCGTCCCCGGGGGGCGCTTCGAAGCGAAGGAGCTGGACTCCCCGACGAAGGTGTCGGCCGCCATCGCGGGCCCCAACGGGCTGGACGTCGACTGCACGAAGCTGCACAGGGAGCTCGGCTTCAGGCCGAGGTTCGGGCTGAAGGCGGCGGTGGCCGACATGGTCGCCTTCGAGAGGGCCAGGGCGGGGATAGGGCGCCAGTAGGAGCTGGCTAGGTCACTGCCACCGGGTGGACGGGGGACCCGGTCCCCCCCTTGATCCTGAGCGGGAGGCAGACGAAGAGGAACTCGTAGGCCTTCGCCTTCGCGAGCCCGCCGAGCTTCATGTTCTCGATGAGGTGGACCCCGTTCCTGACGATCAGGATCTGGTGGACCAGCCCGTCCCCCGCCGGGTCGTCGTTGGGCTCGACCTCGACGCTCTGCGTGTCGCTCCCCACCGCCACGACCCCCTGGCGCGCGAGCCATCTGGCCGCCCCCTCCCCTATGCCTGGCATCGACTCGAGGTACTTCTTGTTGTCGGACCTCCAGTGGCGTTCCCAGCCTGTGTAGATCAGGAACGCGTCCCCCCGCGCCACGGCCACCCCCTCCTCCTCGAGGACTGCCTTCAGGTCGTCCGCCGTGATGGACTCCCTCGTGGTGTAGCGGTGCTGCAGCGTCATGTCGGCCAGGACCCCCCTGGAGACGAGCGGGGGCATGGTCTCTATCCCGAGCCTGCTCGTCCCCCTCGCCGTAGTCACCTTCCGAGCGTCGACCCCGTTGTAGAACCTGTTCCCTATCGCGGCGTGGTTCAGCCCGTCGATGTGTGTCCCCGAGTGGTCCGACATGTCCATCCGGGTGTTCGTGAATGTTATCCTGTTCTTGTTGGGGAAGGCGCGCGAGAAGTACTCGAGCATCTCGGGGGCGCTCCTGTAGGTCGAGTAGAGGAAGTCCTGGTGGAACCAGTTCACCGGCATCCCGTCCTCGAGGAGGTGCGAGAGGCTGTGCACCCTCCCGGCCTTGACCAGCTTCGCGGCCCCGGCGACCTTCCCGGGGGTGACGAAGTTCATCGCGCCGAGCTCGTCCCTCCTGCCGAACTTCTCCGTCTTCGTGGCGCCCGCTCCGTCACCCGGCGATATAAGCACGGGCCGACGAAATGTTTTAACACCCTGGGAGGTCGAGCGCCTCGTTGGTAAAGGTCTCCCTTGAGAACCTAGACAAGTCCTTCGGGGGCCACAAGGTGATAGACAACCTGAACCTGAGCATAGGCGACAGGGAGTTCCTGACCCTTCTGGGTCCTTCCGGGTGCGGCAAGACCACGACGCTGAGGTGCATAGCGGGGCTCGAAGAAGTCGACTCCGGGAGGATAGTCGTGGACGACCGCGTGATAAACGGGGTCCCCTCGAAGGACAGGGACATCGCCATGGTGTTCCAGAACTACGCCCTCTACCCGTTCATGTCGGTCAGGGACAACATCTCCTTCCCCCTCCGGCTCCACAAGCTCCCCAAGGACAAGATAGAGAAGAAGGTGGACGAGGTGGCGGAGCTCCTCCACATCTCGACCCTCCTTTCGAGGAAGCCGAAGCAGCTGAGCGGGGGGGAGCAGCAGAGGGTCGCCCTCGGCAGGGCCCTGGTGAGGGACCCCAAGCTCTTCCTGATGGACGAGCCCTTCTCGAACCTGGACGCGAAGCTGAGGGTCGAGACCAGGTCCGAGATCAAGAGGCTGCAGGGGGAGCTGGGGATCACCACGATCTTCGTCACGCACGACCAGTCCGAGGCCATGGCCCTCGCCGACAGGATAGCGGTCATGGACAAGGGGGTCCTGCAGCAGTTCGGGGGGCCCACCGAGGTGTACGACGCCCCGACCAACGTGATGGTGGCCCAGTTCATGGGCGCCCCGGCCATGAACGTCCTGGACGGGGAGTTCTCCAAGCCGGACAAGGTCGCGCTCACCGGCCCCGGGTTGTCCGGGGTGGTCCTCGCGAGGGACGAGGTGGCCAGGGGCGCCGGTTCGATCAAAGGGAACGCGGTCAGGGTGGGCTTCCGCCCCGAAGACGCGAAGTTCGTCCCGGGGGGGTCCGGCGGGATTCCGGCCGAGGTCTACGTCGAGGAGCCTTTGGGGACCCACGTCCTCCTGACCCTCACCATGGGGGGAGTGAACATCAAGGTGGTGATGCCCGCCGGGTTCAGGGCGGGGCCGGGGGTCAAAGGGACCATAGAGATAGCCGCGGGGAAGCTGCACGTCTTCGACGCGGGCTCGAACGTCAGGGTGTCCTAGGGGCGCTCAGCCTCTCACGGCGCCGAGGCCGAGCCCGGCTTCGATGTACTTCTCGAGGCCGACGAAGAGCCCCACCATCAGGAGTATCGTGACCACCGTCCCTGAGAGCTGGATGGCGTACTGCAGGTTCGGGAACGTGCTCCCGTTGATCAGGACGCTGGCCAGGCCCTCGGGTATCATGTAGAACGAGGCGTCCCTCAGCACGAAGAGCGGGAGAAGGTAGTTGTTCCATGTCCCGGCGAATATTATGATGAAGACGGTCACCATGGCCGGTTTGAAGTAGCGGAGGGCCACCGAAGTGAACACCCGCCACTCAGAAGCCCCGTCCATCCTGGCCGCGTCGAGGACCTCCTTCGGTATGGATTCCTGGGCGTAGATCGTCATGAAGTAGGTGCCAAAGGCGCTGACCGCCATCGGGAAGATCACGCCCTGGTAGGTGTTCACCAGCCCGAGCTGCTGTTCGAGGACGAACGTGGGGAACGCGATCGCAGTGCTAGGTATCATGAGGCCCACCGCCACTACGAGGGTGAGGATGTGCTTCCCCCTGAAGCTGTACTTGCCCAGGGCGAACCCGGCCATGGCGGCCAGGATGGCCCCCAGGGCGCCGGCCAGCCCTGACTCTATGATGCTATTCGCCAGCCAGAGCGGGAGGCTCGACTGGGTGAACGCATAGAGGAAGTTGAACAGGGTGGGCCCGTTGAACCAGAGCGGGTTGCCGGAGAAGGCGACATTGTAGAGCTTCGTGCTCGCGACCACCGCCCACCAGATGGGGATCAGGAAGTACACGGCGACGAGGGCCATCGCCACGGCCGCGAACGTGCCGGAGAGGGTCTTTCTCATGTCAGCTCTCCGTCCAGAAATAGCGTACGCCGAGGACCGCGACCACCAGCGAGATGGCGATGAGCACGAAAGCCACGGCCGCCGCGTAGTTGAACTCGCCTAGGAAGTAGGTCAGGTGGAAGATGTAGAGGTTGGGGGTGAAGCCGAAGGGGACCGCGCTGAGGTTCGACAGGGTGAAGGGCTCGTTGAAGAGGAGCTGGTCTCCGATTATAGTCAGCATGCTGATGAAGACGAAGTACTTCTTGAGCATCGGGAGCTTTATGTGCCTCAAGACCTGCAACGGCGAGGCCCCGTCCAGCTTTGCCGCGTCGTAGAGGGTGACCGGGACGGCGCTCAGCCCGGCCAGGAGTATGATCATGTTGAATCCCACCCATTCCCAGACGATTATGTTGAGCATAGCATAGATTATCGTGCTAGGGGCCAGCAGGTTAGGGTTCAGGTGGAAGAAGGAGAGGAGGGAGTAGATCGGCCCCCCCGCGGTGTACATGTACCCCCACATCAGGGTCCCGATGACCGTCGGGACCCCATACGGAAGGAACACGACGATCTTACCTATCGCCCCCAGCTTCCCCCGCCTGGAGTCGAGGAACAGGGCGATGAGCAGCGAAAGGACGAGCATCAAAGGGAGCCAGAGGATGGTGAGGTAGAACATGCTCTCGTACCCCCTCCATAGCGTCCCGTCGGACACCGCCCTGACGTACTGGGCTGCTCCGACGTAGTCCGTGAAGAGGCTGGGCGCCGCAGCGGGGGCGTGGAAGAGCGACATGACGAAGGTGTAGACCACAGGGACTATCGTGAAGACAGTGAAGAACGCGAAGAACGGTAACAAAAAGAGGACGTGAGCGAGCTTAGGCAAGCCCTCTCACTCTCTTGCAGCTTGAGTCGGTATGGTCGCCGCGCCGCTTAATGGCCTACAGAGGCCACTATGCCGCCGCTGGACTGGATGTATGAGATCATGACGGTCTCGGTGTTCTGAAGGGCTTGGGCGAATGTGATCTGTCCTGCCGCAGCTTCAGTGAGCTGCTCCTGCAGGATTACCATGAGGGTGATCTGGTAGGGGCTCCACTGCCACTGTGTCCCGGCGCTCTGCTGGGACTTTAGGTAGACCTGGCCGATGTTCTGGCCCCCGAAGTAGGAGTTGTTGGAAAGGAAGACCTTTGTCCCGTTCGAGTATGCGAGGTTCTGCAGGTAGTAGCTGTTGGATGTCCACTGGCCGCCTTGGGTCCACATGTACGGGAGGACCTGCGGGGTCTGGGTCGAGAAGTAAGCGAATAGGAAGGATGGGCCCGGATACTTCGCGTTGGCTGTCACCCCCATGCAACTCCCACCGACGACACCCGTGGTGAAGCTGGAGGTCGAGTTCTGAGGCATGTTAGCGACACGCCAGAGCCCTGATTGGTGCGGTGCCACCGCCTGGATCACGTACCTGGGGTACCACGCCGCCGCCGTGACGAACGACGCAATCTCAGACCCTGCCAGTTCTTGGTTGAACTGAGGGGTGTAGAGGTTGATCGCCTGCACTTCGTGGGCGTTTATGAGGTTGCCCCAGTAGTTGATGACGTTGAGGTTCTTGGTGCTGTTGATTACGACGTTGTATGCTGTGCTGTTCACTGGGACGATCATGTTCCCTCCCTGGGCCCAGAAGAGACCCATCAGGTCTGCCGAGGGCTCGTTGGGCGGGAAGACCGTCATCGTGACGGAGCTGTTCTCAGAGTGGAGTTTCTGGGCGTCAGATTGGAACTGGGCCCATGTCTGTGGGACCGTCAGGCCGTACTTTGTGAACAGGTCTGCTCTGTACGCGAAGGCCACAGGACCGAAGTCCTCTGGGATGCAGTACATCTTCCCCGTCTGCCCGGCTGACACCAGCGCGAGCGCGGAGGGGGAGATCTGGGAAGAGAGCGACGAGAGGTATTGGTTGAACCAAGGCGCGATGTTCATGACCTCGCCTGTAGCCACCTCCTGAGGTAGCTGGAAGTACTGGATCCTGAACGAGTCGTAGACGTACTGGCGCGTCTGTAATGCGCTGAGAAGGCCCGAGAGGTCTTCGTTAGGCGACTGGTTGATGTGGATGTTGGGGAAGGCGGCCTCGAACATCTGCACCGCCCCGGGGAGCGGGTACCCGCTCCACGCGTACTCGTTTATGGTGATGGGGGTCGCAGGATAGAACGCCTCGATCATTGCCTGAGGGACGTTCGGGACCGTCAGGGTGGTGACAGCCTGGCTGGTCGTGGTCTGGGACGCGGTGGAAACGGTGGACGTGGTCGTGTTTGCCGGAGGCGCGGTTGTTGTGTAGAGGTAGACGCCTGCCGAGGCGACCACCACTAGGACGATGATGATTCCGACTACAGCTGCTTTTCCGATAGCTGTGCGGTTCTGCAATTCTTCGACGCTGAACGCCCTAAGGTCGATATATAGAGCTAACGCAAGCGTCGACGCTCAGCGGGACGTTGCCCACGCCTGGCCGACAGGGACCCGGGAGAGCATTTATGTCGAGCACCTGCGCCCGCCTGGGAACATGAGGCTGCCTGGACGGAAGAGGACCATCGGCCCCCGGACGAACTTCTTCCTGGCCCTCCTCGGCGCGTACGTGGTCGGCCTCGTGGTCTACGGGGTGCTCCTCTGGCGCTCGGTCGTCCCCGACAGTCTCGGTGCCATCGAGTCCCTCGGGCGATCGCAGTACGGCGTGTGGACGGGGGCGTTCTCCATCGGGTACGTCTCCATCGCGGCGGTCGTCGTCCTGGCGGCGCTTTCGGCGGACGGAGCGAGGGCGGACCGGAAGCTGACCCTCGCGGGCGCCGGCGCCATGCTCCTCGTCGGCCTCGTCGTCGGGGCGTCCTTCGCCGCCTTCTCTCTCTCGGCCCAACCCCGGGGGTGGCTCCACAGCGTGCAAGACAGCCAGCAGGGGTTCACGCTCACGGTGTACTACAACTCCACCACGCTCGACCTCGGGACCAACCTGACGATGCGCTATACGCTGACGGACAACTCATACGCCGTGACGACCCCCTACTACATGTTCGGCGGCCAGTTCAGCATGGTGTTCAACAACTCCAACGACGAGCGGGTCGTCGCCTTCAGGGCCCCGGTCTCGTTCAAGACTTCCGCTTCCACCGACTTGGTGGAGCTCGCGCCCGGGGAGTCGTGGACCACCTACCTGGGCTGGAACGGGACCGTCTTCTCCGCCAACGGGACGAAGAGCGTCGCCCCGGCTGGGAGCTACATGCTCGGGTCGTATGTCGCCCTCCAGGACGCCAATGTCACCCCGAGCCTCTATGTCGTCCTCCACCCGCCGGTGATACCGGTGACGATTTCGTGACCGAAAGACTAATCCTCGGGCCTGAGGTTCCCGGACGCATTTGAAGCTCGTCAGCTACGAGACAGAGGGGGTCAGGCGGGTCGGGGCCCTGGAGGGGGGGCGCGTCACCGAGATAGCAGGCTACTCTGACGTCGGGGAGCTGATAGCCGCAGGGGGGGTTGACGCCCTCGGCCGAAAGAAGGTCGCGGGGGCCGAAGTGGACCTCAGGGACGTGAAGGTCAGGGCCCCGCTGACCGCGCCGGACAAGGTGCTGATGGCTGCGGTCAACTATCGCGCCCACGGGGCCGAGCAGAAGACAGAGCCCCCGTCCGAGCCTTACTTCTTCACGAAGTTCGCGAGCTGCATCGTCGGGGATGGGGCCAGCATAATCGCCCCGACGGCGTCGGCCAAGGTGGACTGGGAGGTGGAGCTCGCGGTGGTGATAGGGAAGAGGTGCAAGCACGTCTCGAAGTCGGAGGCGCTGTCCTGCGTCGCCGGATACACCGTGGCCAACGACGTGAGCTTCCGCGACCTGCAGATACCCGATGGGTGGCCCCAGAAGGCGAACCCCCTCGGCCAGAACTGGGTGATGGGGAAGGCCCTCGATTCCGCCCTCCCCCTGGGCCCGTGCCTCGCGACCCCCGACGAGATCCCGGACCCCCAGCGCCTCTCCCTCTCGCTGAAGGTGAACGGGGTCGAGAGGCAGAGGGGGAGCACCGAGGACATGATATTCACGGTCGCCGAGCTGATAGAGCGCCTTTCCGCCGGGATCACCCTCCTTCCCGGGGACCTGATCTCCACGGGGACCCCTGCCGGGGTGGCCCTTTTCAGCGGCGCCCCCTACCTGAAGCCGGGGGATATGGTAGAGGCGACCGTCGAGGGGATAGGGACCCTCCATAACCCGGTCGAAGCCGAGCAGCGGCCGTCTGCGCGCTCCTTGAAACTATTTTAAACCCAGGCCCCGTGCGGCTCGACGATGAAGATTTCGAGCATCGAAGCCGTCAGGATAGGACAGCCGACCACCGAGTTCTACGAGAGGGACGCCCTCGCCATGGTCGGAGGGGCTGAGCACCCCATGGACATCGCAATCGTGAGGGTGGAGACGTCCAACGGGGAGGTGGGATACGGGGAGTGCGTGTCCTACGGAGGGCTGGAGCCCGTGGCGGTGTCCGTGGAGAAGGTCCTGCAGCCGCTGGCGAAGGGGATGGAGTCGTCCGCCATCACCCAGATCTGGGAGAAGCTGTACGTGGCCACCTTCAGGCTCGGGAGGAGGGGGGTGATCATATCAGCGATGAGCGGGGTGGACATCGCGCTCTGGGACCTGCTCGGGAAGGAGCTCGGGGCTCCGGTCTACAAGCTCCTAGGCGGGGCCGAGAGGAGGGTCAAGGGGTACATCACCGGGGGATACTACAGGGAGGACAAGGACATACCGGCCCTCATAGATGAGGAGCGTGGGTACCTCAAAGCGGGATTCGACACGGTGAAGATCAAGATAGGGGCGCTCCCGCTGGCCCAGGACATCAACAGGATAAGGAGCGTCAAGGAGGCCTTCGGGGACAAGGTCAACATAGCGGTGGACGCCAACAACACCCTCGACTTCAACTCCGCTCTGCGCATGGGGAGGGAGCTGGAGAAGCTCGGGGTGATCTGGTTCGAAGAGCCCATCCCCACCGACCAGCCCGCGCTGAGCGCGGAGCTCGCCAGGACGCTCGACGTCCCCATCGCGGGGTACGAGACGGCGTACACCCTCTACGAGTACAGGGACTTCATCGAGTCCCACGCCGTGGACATCGTCCAGAACGACGCGGCCTGGAACGGAGGGATAACCGAGATGCTGAGGATCGGGACGCTCGCCAGGGCCCACGGCTTCCCCGTGATACCGCACTACTCAGCCGGGGGGATAGGCTTCGTGGCGAGCCTCCATGCGGCCCTAGCCATGAACTCGCCGATGATAGAGTATCACCTCAGGCCCAACCCGTTCAGGGACGGCCTGGCCGGGGACGCCATCAGGCACGAGAACGGGGAGTTCCTGCAGCCCAAGAAGCCGGGGCTGGGGATAACGCCCGACGAGAAGGTAATCGAGAGGTATACGCTGAAGCAGTGACGCCAGGCGGCCCCTAGTAGTCGGACCTGTCGACCAGGTTCCGGGCCCGGCCTGAGGTCAGCGCGAGCCTGAGGTTCCCAACCGCGGCCTCCTCGGCGCGCCTCAGCGCCTCCTCCGCCCCCAGCCCTCCTGCGGTGTGGAACGTCCCATAGAAGTTGGGGAGGGACCAGAGCCCCGAGGAGAAGTCCTCCTTCCCCTCCCTCCTCCAGAATACGTCAGTCGCGTATCTCGTCTCAGGCCTCTCCTTCAGGACCCGCACCATGGAGGGCTCGTCGACGGTCTCCGCCCTCCCCACGTTGACCAGGACCGCGGCGCGCTTCATCTTTGAAAGCTCCCGGTAGCCTAGGACAGACCGGGTCCTCCTGTTCAGCGGGAGGGCGTCGACTATGGCGTCGGCCTCGGGGATGGACCCCTCCAGCTCGTCGGGGCCCCTGCGGGCGTCGAACGCCCCGGGGTCCTTGAAGGACCTCGAGACCCCGACGGTCCTCATCCTGAAGGCAGCCTTCCCGATCTTCGCCACCGCGCTCCCTATGGCGCCGCCTCCGAGGACGAGGAGGGTCCTCCCGCCCAAGATGTAGTTCTCGGTCCTGGACCTCACCCCGACCCCCTTCGCGGCTGCGAGGAGGAGCGCCCAGGCGTGCTCGGCGGCCGGGCCAGTGTATGCGCCCGCGTTCGAGTAGACCGCAACCCCGGCCGGGATCTTCGCGAAGTCGACGTCGTCCACGCCGGCAGAGATCGTCTGGATCACCCTGAGGGACGTCATCCTGGCGAGGAGGGAGTAGTCGATGTCAGACGGCCAGGCGAGGAGGGCGACGCACCCCGCCAGCGCGCTCTCGTCGGCAGAGACCTCAAACAGGCCGAACCCGTCCAGGGTCCGCCTGGCCTCGGGGTGGAGCCTGCTCGTCGAGAAGATCAAGCGACGCTCCTAGAAGACGGTGGAAGAGAAGAGCTCCATCGACTTGTACTTCGGGTAGTCCATGAACATCAGCTCGAAGCGCTGGCACCCGAGGTCGACGTACCTCTTGAGCCTCTCTCTGACCTGCGAGGGGGTCCCGACTATCGCCTTGTCGATGTCGAAGCGGTAGTCGGCCGAGGGGAGCTGGACGACGCTCGACCCCAGGGCGTCCACCACGGACATGACCCGCCGCTTCTTCTCCCTGAGCTGGTCCTCGTCCTCGGCGATGAGGACGTGGACGTGGATGCTCCTCTTGACCTCGTCTGCCTTGCGGCCGTTCTTCTTCAGCTCCTCGGTGAGGAGGCCCCCCTTCTCCTTGTACTCGGGGTAGGAGGGCTCGGCCCCTATGTCCCACTCGTCGGCGTACTTTGCCGCCACGCCTATGACGCGGCGGCCCCACCCACCGATGAGGAGAGGGACGCGCCGGGAGCGCGGT
>JAFMAW010000030.1 GCA_029784795.1 Nitrososphaerota archaeon
GACAGAGCTCTCAGCTCCTCCTCTGAGCCACCCCGGTCGGCCATCAGCAGGAGATATCTCTTGGGCATTCTAGCGCCCCTCCAGCTCCCTGGCGTAGAACTCCAGCGCCCCGCCCTTCAGCGCGTGGAGCCTCGGCTTTACCTTCACCCTCACCGCGTCCGTCGTCCCGAGCTCGGGTGACCCGGAGACCAGCCGCTGCTTGTCCAGCCGGAGGTAAAGCGCCGAGTGCTCGTCGACATAGGCCCCCAACTCCCTGGCCAGCGCGCCCCGGACGCCGGGGGGGAGCGACGTTACGAGGTGCCTGAATGCCGACGCGGCCGCATCCCCGGTCAGGTGCGCCCTGGTCCTGACGATCTGATTTCCAAAATGCCCATCGAGGGCCTCCCTCTCGAAAGCCTGGGCCCCACCAAGTAGCCTCCCCACCGCTGCCTCGACCTTCCTCTCGTCCTCGGTCGCATGTATCAGGTATGTGACTTCGACGGACGCGATGGGGAGCTTCAACTTCCCTCCCCCGGGGGCGGCGGGCTGGTATAAGCTCGCGGAGGCACGGGGTCCCGCGGGTGATGAACAACGGTCGGGCTTCCTATTAAGGGCCTTCGCGCTCGCGCCAGCGATGAAGAGCGCGGCTGCCTTCGCCTTGGTCGTCCTGCTGACGGTGGGCATGGTCGGCTTTCAGTCGTTCCAGCCTCTTCATCCCGGTTCCGCTGTAACGCTGTGGCAGGACCCGGCAGCCCCGAGGCCGTGTTCCGGGAATGTCACGGCCCAGGCGGTGACCGTCGCCGGCTTCGGCCAGTCTCAGAATGCGGGGTGCGCCTCCACATGGCTCATCCTCCTCCCGAACACTGAGGGAGGGAACGCCGCCGAGGAGCTGGCGTTCTATCAGTCCCACAAAGCCCAGGTCTCCGGGGTCATGCTCGACGACTTCAGCCTCTCAGCCTCGTACTACAACTTCTACTCCGCCCACGTCAACGACTCCTCTATCTGCCCGGTCGTATACCTCTACATAGTCGGGACGGCCGTCAGGCTGCCCCAGCCCGCCGTCACCGTGGGCGGCGCCTGCCTTGTCCTCGCGGTGACGCCTCCCCCCAACGTCCCCCAGAACGCCTCCGCCTGGGAGTCAGAGATCAGGGCGGAGCTCTCCCTGTTGAACGCGCGGAACATACATCTCCTCGCCTATGGCGCGCCGACCTCTTTCTGGAGCCACATTCCATCCGACTATCTTCAGGCAGTGGCCAGCGTCTCTGCCCAGACGGGCGAGTCCGAGATCCTCTGGCACTAGGCCCGACCCGGGGACGCCCTCGGCTCCCTAGGCCCCGTCCGGAGCGGCTGCGAGAGTCAACGTTAACTATGCGCCGCCCAGCGCCATAGCCATGCCCAGAAAGCTGACCGTGGAGGACGTCCTGTCGGACGAGCTGAAGAGAGAGATGAACTTGGACACCAGCACCTTCGCGGTCCTGGACGACTGGGACTCGGTCATTAACAGCGTCTATCAGATGCCCATCGAGTACGCTGGCTACACCAGGAAGGTGAGCGACATGAAGCTGCTCAAGGAGATGATAGACATCCTGGCGTCGGCCGAATTCGACCATGTGAAGCGGAGCGAGAGCAGGAAGAAGCAGTTGGCGCAGTTCACCAAGACCCTCAGCATGTACTACAACGTCGTATTCACGAAGGGGGGCAAGAAGACGGGCTACGGGGCCCTGATCCACTTCCCGAAGCTGAAGTCGGACCCGGACCGCAGCGGAGGGATCGTCCTCGCGGCCAAGATCGTGTTCGAGGGGGGGAGGCACGCGGCCACCTTCGAGAGGGGGAAGTTCGAGGACTTCCTGGTCGAGGTCAAGCCCTACGTCAACCTGCTGGGCGACCTCTACCGCCAGACCCGCAAGATGTAGGCAGAGATGAACCGCCTCGTCCTCGGCGTGGAGAGCACCGCCCACACCTTCTCGGCCTCGGTGGTCTCAACCGACGGCAAGATACTCTCCAACGCGAAGTCGGTCTACAAAGCTCCCGAGGGGAGCGGGATCCACCCCTTCGAGGCCTCACAGAACCACCTGGCCGCCGCGCCGTCGGTCCTGGAGGAGGCCATCCGCTCCTCGGGGGCGGGGCTGGGCGAGATCTCAGCCGTGGCCTACGCCATGGGCCCGGGCCTGGGTCCGTGCCTCCGCGTGGGCGCCGTGGCCGCCCGGACCTTGGCCGCCTCCCTGGGGGTCCCCCTCGTCCCGGTCAACCACGCGGTGGGTCACATCGAGCTGGGGTGCCTACTGACAGGCGCCAGGGACCCCGTGGTCCTCCTCGTCTCGGGGGGGCACACCATGATCATCGCATTCTCGGGTGGGAGGTGGAGGATTCTTGGCGAGTCCCTCGACCTCACCCTCGGGCAGCTCCTGGACCAGTTTGGCCGGCACCACGGCTTGGCCTCCCCCTGCGGCCGCGCCATCGAGGAAGCGGCGTCGAGGTCGTCCAGCTACCTCAGGCTCCCGTACTCGGTGAAGGGTAACGACGTCTCGTTCTCAGGGCTCCTGACCGCGTCGAAGACCCTCCTCGACCGGGGCGCCTCCTTCGAGGACGTCTCCTATTCGCTCCAGGAGACCTCGTTCTCGATGGTGACCGAGGTCACCGAGAGGGCCCTCGCCTTCACGGAGAAGAAGGAGGTCATGATAGTAGGGGGAGTGGCTGCGAACAGGCGCCTTTCGCAGATGATGTCGGCCATGGCCGGTCGGCACTCGGCCAGGGTCCTGGCGGTCCCGCTCGAATACAGCGGAGACTGCGGGGCGCAGATCGCCTGGACAGGGGCCCTTGCCCACGGGTGCGGGATACAGGTCCCGGTGGTGGAGTCGTCGGTCAGACAGTCATGGAGGCTCGATGTGGTTGACATCCCCTGGCGCAGCTGATCCATCCCCCGGCCGCCTCCTCTACAGGGGGGCCGAGGCTGACGTCGTGCTGGGCGACTGGCAGGGCCTCCCCGCCGTGTTCAAGGTCAGGAAGCCGCTCGCCTACAGGCTGGCGGTGCTCGACGAGGAGATCAGGCGCCAGAGGACCCTGCGCGAGGGGGAGATGATCCGCTATGCGAAGCGCGCCGGTGTCGCGGTTCCGTTCCTCTATCATCTCGACCTCCGCGCGGCCACCCTGGTCATGGAGTACGTCGAAGGCGAAAGGCTCAGGGACCTGGCGGGCTCGATGGAGGAGAGGGAGGCGGAGGAGCAGTTCTTCAAGTTCGGGGAGGGGGTAGCTCGCCTCCACGCGGCGGGGATGATGCACGGGGACCTCACCACCGCCAACGTCGTGGCCAGGAGGGGGAGCCTCGTCTTCCTGGACTTCGGGCTGGCCTACCGCACCCGCAGGCTGGAGGACCACGCCGTCGACCTCCGCCTGATCAAAGAGACCCTCGTGGGCGCCCACCCTGGCATATCCGAGGCCGCCCTGGGCGCGTTCTTCCGGGGGTACGAGGCGAGGGCCGGTAGCGCGAACTTCAGGAGGGTCCACAGCCAGCTCCGGAGCATCGAGCGCAGGGGAAGATACGCCAGGGTCGCGTGAGACGCGGACTTGGCGGGCAACCTTTATCAGCCCAACGCATAGGACTCGCCTGAGCTCCTGAAGCATGGCTCGAATTCACTCTCACAGGCACGGCAAGTCTCACCAAACGAGGCCCCCGAGCAGAAGCAATCCTAATTGGGTGACGACCACCCCGGACGAGGCCAAGAACGCGGCCCTCAAGCTGGCGAAGGAAGGGTCCACCCCCAGCAGGATAGGCCAGGCGCTCAGAGACGACTACGGTGTCCCGCTGATCAAGACCCTGACCGGCCGGTCGCTGGGGAAGATCCTGGCCGAAGGGAAGGCTGCCCCCAAGATGCCTCAGGACCTCCAGGACCTGATCGAGAGGGCCCACCGGGTCCAGAAGCACCTCGGCACCCACCGCAGCGACAGGAAGAACGTGCACTCGCTCGAGCTCGTCGAAGCTAAGATCTACCGGCTCTCGAAGTACTACAAGGCGAAGGGCATCCTGCCGAGCGACTTCAAGTACACCGCCGTGGTCGCACAGCTGGCCTAGATCGGAGGCGGGCCCGTGGCCGACTTCGAAGGGCTCATGGCGCGCTACAGGGCGATGGGACCCGGCCTGCTGAAGCTGTCCGCCGATGGGAAGAGGATTCTCGTAGTCACCCACATAGACGCCGACGGCCTCTGCAGCGGCTCGGCCGTGTTCGCGGCGCTCAAGCGAAAGGGGGCCAACGTCGCCCTGCGCACCGTCCCGGACCTGGACGCGAAGACGATCGGCGCCCTGAAGGAGCTGGGCTACGAGTTCAACATCTTCACTGACCTGGGGTCCACCCTGGTCTCGGAGCTCGAAGCGGCCTTCGGGGACAGGTTCCTAGTCATCGACCACCACCAGATCTCCGAGGCCGACATCCGCAGCCCTTGCGTGGTCAACGCCTGGGCCTTTGGGTTCGACGGGGGGAAGGAGGCGTGCTCCTCGGCGATGGCCTACTTCTTCGCCGCAGCCCTCGACCCGGCCAACGCTGACCTCTCTCCCCTCGCCGTGGTGGGCGCCGTGGCGGACCGCCAGGACTCGGGACCTGGGAGGTCGCTCGGCGGCCTCAACAGGGCGGCCCTCGGGGACGCCCAGACCCGCGGCCTTGTCTCCATGACCACCGACCTCATGTTCACGGGGCGCGAGACCAGGCCGGTCCACGAGGCCATAGCCCTCACTTCCACGCCGTTCCTGAAGGGTTTGACCGGGGGGAGGGACGCGGTCCTCGCTCTGCTCCATCAATCCGGCCTATCCCTAAAGGACGGAGGGACCTGGCGCACCATATCTTCGCTCTCCCAGGACGAAAAGAAGAGGCTCATCGAGGTCCTGGCGGGGGTCGTGAGCTCTCAGGAGGGCGCAAGCGAGGCGCTGTCAGGCATGTTCGGCGAGGTCTACACGTTGCACTTCGAGGACGCCTTCACGCCGCTCAGGGACGCCAGGGAGTTCGGCACGCTGCTGAACTCTTGCGGCCGGATGGGCGCCTCGGGGATAGGCATCTCGGTCTGCCTGGGGGACAGGTCCCAGGCCCTGAAGGACGCCATGAAGACCCTCTCCGAGTACAGGGGAGGAATCAACAAGGCGCTGAGCGGGCTCACCTCTGAGCCGTCCAGGATGGAACGGCACGGGAGCCTGGTCTTCGTGAACGGGGAGGGGCTGGTGGACGAGAACCTGCTGGGGCCCGTGATCTCGATACTGACGTCTACCCCCGAGTTCAAGGACAAGGTGGTCGTGGGGCGGGCGACAGCCAGGGGCTCAGACCTCAAGATCTCCTCGAGGGTAGGGGATGCGTTCGCCGGGCCGGTGAACCTGGGCCTCATCATGAAGGAGGCCGCGGAGGCTGTGGACGGGGTGGGGGGAGGGCACGAGATGGCGGCAGGGGCCAAGATACCATCCTCCAGAGGAGACTCCTTCTCTAGGGCCGTCCTGGCGAGGGTGGCCGGTTGAGGACCAGGGTCGAGCTGCGGGCCGGCTGCTCAGACCCGAAGGCCCTGGAGAGCCTGATGTCCGTCCTCGCCCCGGACAACGAGGGCGCGCCCAGGGGGATGAAGCTGACCTCGGTGGCGGAGGGGGGCGCCATGAAGATCACCATAGACTCGGCCTCTGCCTCCAGCTCGATCTCGACGGCGCTGGCAATCCTCAAGGACCTGGCGCTCTTCGAGGGGGTATGGCTTTTATCGCATTCGGAGCGGGGCTGAGATAGCGCCATGCTAGACGTGAAGCTGCTGAGGGAGAGCCCTGAAGTCATCAGAGCTGACCTGAGGAAGAGGGGGATGCTCGAAAAGCTCACCCTCGTGGATGACGCCGTCAAGGCGGACGCCGAGTGGAGGTCTGCCAAGGCTCAGGCGGAGGCCCTGCGCCACGAGCTCAACGAGGCCAACAGGGTCATCGCCGACCTGGCGCGGAAAAAGCAGCCCATACAGCCGGAGCAGCTGAAGGTCGCCGAGATCTCGAAGCGCCTCGACGAGTTCGCAAAGGTCCAGGACGACCAGCAGCGGGCGTTGGAAGGCATCATGATGGCCCTGCCCAACATCCTGCACGAGAGCGTCCCGGTCGGCAAGGACGACACAGAGAACGTGACGGTCCGCGCCTGGGGGGACGAGCGGGCCTTCGACTTCGAGCCGAAGGATCACATCGAGGTCCTCGCCGGTCTCGGGATGGTCGACATGGAGCGGGCGGCCAAGATCTCGGGGGCCCGTTTCTTCTTCCTCAAGGGGGACGCGGTGAAGCTGGAGCACGCGATCATGAGGTATGCCATGGACGTGCTCTCGGCGAAGGGGTTCACGCCCGTGGAGCCCCCATTCATGATGAGGCGCGAACCCTACGGCGGGGTGACCGACTTGAACGACTTCGGGCCGGTCATCTACAAGGTAGAGGGGGAGGACCTGTACATGATCGCAACTTCAGAGCATCCCCTGGTCGCCATGCACTCCGACGAGATCGTGCAGGGAGCGGATCTCCCACTGAAGTACTGCGGCTTCTCGCCCTGCTTCAGGGTCGAAGCGGGGGCCCACGGGAAGGACACCAAGGGGATATTCCGGACCCACCAGTTCTACAAGGTCGAGCAGATCGCCTTCGCCCGGCCGGAGGAGAGCTGGCCGCTCCACGAGCAGCTGATAGCGAACGCCGAGGAGATCTTCCGGAGCCTGGGGCTCCGCTACCGGGTCGTCAACGTATGCACCGGGGACATGGGGACGGTGGCAGCGAAGAAGTACGACCTCGAAGCCTGGATGCCCGTCCAGGGGAGGTACAGGGAGATGGTCTCGTGCAGCAACTGCACCGACTACCAGTCCAGGCGACTGAAAATCAGGTTCAGGGACAAGCAGAGCGAAGCGACCAGGCTGGTCCACACCCTGAACTCCACGGCCGTCACCACCAGGGTACTGGTGGCCATAGTCGAGAACTTCCAGCAGAGTGACGGGACTGTGAAGATTCCAGAGGTCCTCCTCCCATACATGGGGGGAGTCGTCCGCCTCCAGAGACGCTGACATTATAAGCGAGATTCGAAAGGGGAGCCTCTGTTTGCCAAAGAAAGTGGCGAAGGTCAGGGACAAGTGGAAGCTGAAGTCCTGGGTCACGGTAACTGCCTCCCCGTCCTTCGGGAACGCACCCATCGCCCGGGTTCCGCTCACCGACGTCGCGAAGCCGGCCGGCAGGGTCATAGAGACCACCCTCTACGACATACTGAAGCAGGACCCCCAGCACTACGCCTTCAAGCTCTTCTTCCAGATTGACAGGGTGGAAGGCGAGACCGCCTACACGGTGTTCAAGGGCCACGAATACTCGAGGGAGTTCCTCAGGAGCCTGATACGCAGGGGCTCCTCCATGTCCGACTTCATCAGAGACTACACCACCAAGGACGGCTACGTGGTCAGGGTCTACTGCACGGCCCTCTCCCAGGGAAAGATGAACAGCTCGAAGAAGCACGACCTCAGACTCGTCATGGACAGGGTGATCGGCGAGAAGGCCGCCGGCATGAACTACGAAGGATTCGCCCAGGAGCTGGTCCTCCAGAAGGTCGCTTCCGACGTCTACAACGAGGCCAAGAAGGTGACCCACCTGAGGCACGTAGGGGTGAGGAAGAGCAAGCTGATCGCAAAGCCCGAGCCTCGGAAGGCGGAGCAGCTAGCCCCGCTTGCCGCTTGAGACTATCTTCAGCACGTCCCTGTTCTGCAGTACATAGTCGGCCGCCAGCCTCTTCCCTGTCCTAGCGTCCACGGCGTAGAGGAACCCCTCGGCGAGGTCGCTGTGCACGGTACGCGCGAGATCCAGGGCCGTGGAACCCCCCTTCATCAGGAAGGCGTCCGGGAGCACCCTGCCGTCCTTGTCGGTCAGCTTAGTCTCGTCCTCCACGGGGAATACCACGATGGCCTTCAGGAGCCCGAAGAAGGCCCTGTTGACAGCCTCCTGGACTCCGGTCCCTCCGTAGGCCCTCATCACCTTCTCCTCCACCATCCTCAAGGCGACCGACTGTGCTCCGGAGAGCTTCTCCGGGTCCGAGACGGTGAACATCTCGTCCCCCGGGGCATACGCGACGAGGCCCCGCTCCGCCGCCCGGCGCAGAAGGAGCTCCGCCTCAGATGCGCAGGGGACGACCTGCCTCCCGGTCCCCTTCAGCTTCTCGATGTTCTGGGGGGACGTCGGGAGGTCGGCCTTGTTGGCGGCGATCAGGGAAGGCTTCGTCAGTTTCCTCGTCTCTACTACGAGCTGCATGATCTGGTCGTCCGTCCATGCGCTCGGTTTCTCTGTGCGAAGGCGGAGCCTGAGGACGGCGTCCTCGACGTCTGCGAGGGTCACCGAGAGGCCTGAAAGCCTCTCGGCAAGGTGGTCAACTACCTTCCCCCCTGACTGTTCCAGGGACCTGGTCGCCTTCTCCCAGTCCCTCTTCAGTATCCCGAACATCCAAAGGTCGAATTCGCGTTCGACCATCCCGATGTCCTCGGCGGGGTCGTGGGTCCCGGACGGGACCTTCCTTCCTTCCAGGTCCGTCGAGCCGGAGGCGTCGACCACGTGTATCAGCGCGTCCGCCTGCCTCAGGTCGTCGAGGAACTGGTTCCCGAGCCCCCTCCCCTTGGAGGCACCCTCCACGAGGCCGGCGACGTCGACCACCTTCACCGGGACCAGCCTCCTCCCATCCACGCAGGTCGAGTTCCTGGGGGTGTCGACCACCCCTAACTCCTTGCACACGCACTGGGTGACCAGGTGAGCCACGCCAACGTTGGGCTTGACCGTGGTGAAGGGATAGTCCGCTATCTGGACGTCCTTCAGGGTGGCGGCTGCGAAGAACGTCGACTTTCCGACATTAGGTTTGCCGACGACCCCCACCAGCATGCCCCCTGCCGCCTGTTCCGCCCGTTATAACGTCTCATGGCCTCGTCCGTCCCCGTGGCCAGGGTATTGGTGGTTGGGGCCGGCACAGCAGGGGTGGCAGCTGCCGAGGAGTGCTCCAGGCGAGGGATCGACGTGGCTGTGATAGACCGCCTGGCGAAGCCGGACCCTCCCTGGGGGTCAT
>JAFMAW010000031.1 GCA_029784795.1 Nitrososphaerota archaeon
TCTCACCCGGCCCGGCAACTTCCTCGCCTCGAACGGCCTCTCGCCGGACGCGACCGCCTACGTCTCGAACGATTCCACCCTCTGGGTCGCCAACGGCGGTTCCGGCACCGTCTCGATCATCAACCTCACCTTGGGCCGGAGGCGACCGGCGACCACCCTGACCCCGAACACCGCAGGGTCGTTGCGCCTGAAGAAGGCCCCGGGGAGTACCTTCAGCTTGCACGGCCTCGTAAGGTTCGAGAGCGCAGCCTTCTCATCCGCATCCCTCTTCGCCGCAGCCCAGTTGGTGTAGTTGTCTATGACCTCGTAGATTATCGAGGAGACAAAGATCGGGCTCGAGCCCGCGTGCTCCCTGGCCTCTGGAAGGACCTTGGAGTCGAAGCCGAGGATCGCGCCGAGGTAGGGGTCGTGGTCCCCCACGACCTGGGCGCTGACGATATCGTTCTTCGAGATGTCCCCGATGTCCGTCTCCCTCACCGGGACGCCCCTCTCCTCCAGCATCCTCACGAGGGCCTCCAGGCCTCCGATGCTCCCCGCCTTCACTATGACCCCCATGTTGTCGGTCTTGACCACTATGTTGGAGAGCTCCTTCTCCATCTCCACCTTCAGGCTCTGGAACTGCCTCTCGGTGGAGAAGGACGCCACCGAGGTACCAGCCACCACCCCTCCGAGGTCAGGGGAGACGAGCTTCACCCCGGCCGCTGCGTAGACTGCGTCCACCGGGGTGAACTTGTCCCTGGGGTCGCGCATCTCGTCCAGCGGCTTCGGCATGAACAGGGCCTTCACCTTTGATTTGAACGCGCCGTCCCTGCGGACCAGGGAGATGGAGTCCCCGACGCGGAGGTTCCCCTCGGTGAGGATGACGTTCGCAGTCTGGCCGATGCCCACCTCCTCCTGGAGCTCGAGGATTATCCCGCGGCCCGTGGCGGTGTCAACCATGCTGAGCTTCCCCTTCAGAAACTGCTGCGCGAGGCCGATCAGCATGGACAGCATCTCGGGCATCCCCACCGGCGCCCTGGCCGACACCGGGACGATGGACACCTGCTGGCGGAAGTCCTTGACCCTGTAATAGGCGTCCGACTGGAAGCCGAGGCGGCCCAGCCCGCCGACGACGTTGTACAGGCGCTCCTCCAGCTCGTCCCCCCAGGACGGGACCTGGTCCTTCATGACCTGAAGGAGTGGGCCCTTGCTCCCCTTCCTCCATCCGTTGATCATGTCAATCTTGTTGAGGGCGACGAGGAAGGGGACCCGCCTCTGCTTCAAGATGTCGATGCTCTCCAGCGTCTGGTTCTCCAGCCCCTTCAGCACGTCGACAACCAGGATCGCGATGTCAGCCGCCGACCCTCCCCTGAGCCTGAGGTTCGAGAAGACGGCGTGCCCGGGGGTGTCGATCATGAGGAGGCCGGGGATCTGCAGCTCCCCCCCAGCCCTGTCCAGAAGGGGCCCGCATATCGCCTTCAGCGTCTCCATGGGGAAGAAGCTCGCGCCTATCTCCTGGGTTATCCCGCCCACTTCCCGGGCCTGGACCCCGGTCCCCCTGAGGACATCCGCCAGGCTGGTGTTATGGACCACCAAGCAGTTCGCCAGGAAGTTATGATCTTCGTCGACGGTGAAGTCGAACACGTCGAAGTCCCCTTCCAAGGATTCGACCTTACAGACGGTAACGGTCCTGAACGACGTCAGGTTCTTGAGCAGCTCGACCTCCTGGCGGTGCTCCGGGATTGAGAGGACCGCCTCCAAAGCGCGGCCAGTGAGATTATTCCCCTGGTGGTAGTTCGGCTGGAGGCCTCCGTCCCCGACGGCTCGGTACCTGGGCCTGAAGTCGTTCGACGGTCCTGCCGCAGGGGCAGTGCCGAAGACCCGGTCAGGCTGGGCTTTCGCCTTGGCGGTCTCGAGCAGACGTGCTTTTTCCGGCGCCCGGAAGCCTATGCTGGCGCTAAAGGCCGCCAGGTTCGTAGCCCCGCCTATCACCAGCCCATCCTTGCTCGCTTCCTTGGCGTAATATGCCAGGATCCCGAACCTCTGCAGCAACATCGGCAGCCGCCTCATCAAGTCTGGACTCTCCATGGAGATCCCCAGGCTCTTTCCCTTCTCGACCCAACCTTCGGCGTCAAAAAGGCCGGTCAGAAACGCGGCGGAGAAGGCGTCGGGCGCGGAAGTCACGACGTCGGGCAGAGTGGCGATTCGCGTCCTGCCGGCGCGCGGACAGCCGAACGCCGACACCAGAAACTCAGAAAAGGTCCTACTCCCCCTGTGCGCCACGACGTAAGAGGTCCTCCTCCAGACCGCGCTCGCGGGGACCCCGAAGGCTCTCCGCAGGCTTGCCCTGCATTCGCGGACGAGGGAGAGCGAAGCGTTGGACAGGCAGGCCCTCCCCCCGACGCCATCTCCAAAGAGCAATCCCACAAGATAGTAGGCTGAGAGCAGCTCCCGCTCGGACTTTGGGACCTTGAGCCAGAAGGAACTTCGTCCCCCAACCCTTGGGCTGGCGAACTTCACCCTCTTGATGTGGTCGTAGGCGACGGAGTTGGAGACGCCGCACAGGCTTGCCAGGGCCCGGTAGGCGTCAGCCCTGAAGTGGCCCTCTCGGAGGTGCTCCCCGAGGTCCTTGTCTCCGACCTTTTCTGCGACCCCCTCGATGCCCCTCTCCCGGCAGAGCTTCTCTATCCGTGCCAGGAGATGTGCGTCGGGCCGGATCAGGAAGGCGCGAGGGAGCCGAGAAAGAAGCTCGGCTTTGACCCCTTGGGTAGTCCAAGCCACAACTGGACAGGACGGTGGCACGGCAAGGCGGTCCCCAACCCGAAGCCTTTCAGCCTCGACGTACTCGACTCTTCCGTCAGGCTGGAACACCAGGAATCTGTGCTCCGGGGTGGTTTCAAGCCCGTTGCCTGCGCGGGTCGTCACCCTGACGAGGCGGTCTGACTTCAGCTTCCAGACATAGGACGCGCTCCTCTTGACGATGGCCCCTCCAGACGACACGGAAAGGAGGTCCAGCCCGGCCGCGGGGTAGGCCACGCCATCGGGGGTCTGATGCGGGCTCCCTGACTTGTGCTTCTCGAAGAGTTCCTTTGCGCGCGAAATCCGCCCGTCCGCCAACTGGAGCAGGGTCTCCCCGCTCACGCACTTGCCGCTATCTACGTGCCCTAGGATGACGACTACAGGCTGCCGCATGCGGCCTTGCTCTGACATTTTCCATCCAGCTCCTTATGATGCCCTCACCCTCGCGTCTGGCCGAAGAAAGCAGCGCTCTCCTTTGTAAAGCTCTCTGCAGAGTCCGAGGCATGGATGCAGTTGTCCGTGAGCCCCAGCCCGAAGTCCCCCCTGATGGTCCCCGCCGCTGCTTCCCAGCTCTTGGTCGCCCCGACCATGCGCCTGACGGTGGCTATCGCGTCCCTCCCTGAGAGGACCGCCCCGACGACAGGACCAGACGAGATGAAGGAGACGAGCTCCCCGAAGAATGGCTTTTCCTTGTGGACGCTGTAGAACTCCTCCGCCTGGGGCCTGGACATCGTGAGCATCTGGAGCCTCTTGACGGCGAATCCCTTCTTCTCGAACCTGCCGATTATCTCTCCGACGATGCCACGCCTCACCCCGTCGGGCTTCACGACGACAAGGGTGTCTTCGGCGGCGCTCACTTCTTGGCTGGCCTCCGCCTTGCCCACTTCAGCTTGCGCGGGTCGCGGCCAAGCTTCAGGTCGTTGATCTTGCACTTCGAAGAGCAGTAGGACTTGGTGGAGCCGTCGCCCTTCACGTAGAGGATGCCCGCGCCGAGCCTAACCTCTTTACCACAGAAGACGCATTTCTTTGGGACGTACATTTCAGGCTACCGCACCTCGACCTTTCGGTGCCCTTCGAAACTCTGGATATAAAGACGGCGCCGGCCGAACCGAGCCGGCAATCCGAACACAAGACCCCGCGGCACTGGAGCCGGTGTGCGGTCGCACCCAGGGGGGTCCCCGCGACGAAGCGGAAAGAGCGAACCGATTCGACGTGGTCCAGTCGGGCGGATGACCATAGGACTCGTTGTCAGGTCGGGACAGTCCCGCCGAGGAGCCTCATCCAGTGCTGCGCCTCGACGATGAGCCTCTGACCAAAGTCCTTGGGGTGCGGGACGAACCCCTCTACGGCCTTCGCCACGGTCTCCGGTCCCAGGTTCGCCAGGTCCTCTAGGTTGACGGCCGGCGAGCCTGTGGCGTGGCGCAGCCTCACCCCGATCTCCAGCTCGTTCGCCTGTATCGCCTCGAGCTCCTTCCTGTCTGCGAAGGCGCTGGACAGCAGAGGGACGTCCCCTGATAGTATGATCTCCCTGACTGACCTCCCCTTCGCCGCCATGGCGGCGTAGAGATGGCTGGGTGGGGCCACCTCCTCCAGGGAGAGCGCCCCGAACAGGGTCCTGGCCGTCGGCATCTTCCTGATCCCCCGCCTCTCCGAGACCATCTTCTTCAGGTCGACTGAGGCGATGAACGGGAAGACGTAGTCGACGGTCTTCGGCACCTGCTTCGCAAGGTTCTGCCTGAACCAGAGCCTGAGCGCGTCCTGGGAGTCGAGGCCCGGAGGGGTCCTAGTCGGAGGGAGGATCCAGACGCCAGGCTGGATCGGCTTGAACCCCTTCTCGATCAGCCTGTCCTTGAATATCACCGAGTCCTTCTTCTTCTTCGTCTTTTCGTAGGACTTGAAGATGAGGAGGGACTTCGCTTCGTATGGATAGGACCTGAGGAGCTCTTCGGGGGTCAACCCTGAGTTCTTGAGCTGCCAGTCGAGGCGCAGCATCAGCCGCCTGTAGACCGCGTCCCGGTCCTCGAAGGTGGCGGGGACCGTGGCGTCCTCGCCGTCGACCTCGATGCGCTGGATGACCGCGAGTATCAGCTCCTCGTCCTTGGTGGAGTCCGACCCAGAGATCTTGCTCAGGGGGGCCTTGACCCTGTCGAAGAAGCCGGTGATCCGCTTTACGGCTGACATGGTTCCTGCCACCCGCGGGCCCTGGATTCTTGGAGAGGCATTCTCGGCCTTCGTCTAGGAGAGCTTCCGCGCCACTGCCTTCCTCAGGTCCTCGAAGGCCTCCACCACCTTCTTCTTGGAGAAGTACTCGTCGGACTCTTCCACGACGACCTTGTCGTCGAAGATGCTCACGTCCCCCATCCTGAGTGGTGCCCTGATGCCCAGCATCGATGAGATGCCCTCGACCGACTTTGGGAAGGTCGCGCCTGACCTGAACTTGAAGGTGAAAGCGCCCCCTCCTGAGGCGGGGGTGGGGTCCAGGGGGACGATGAGCCGTCCGGACCTGAGCCCCTGCAGCATCTGGCCCTTGACTTCTCCGATCGCCTTCAGGACGTCATCCCGCTCCCTCTTGAGGGCTGCGGCCCTGTCCTGGTGTCCGGGGTCGGACCAGTCGAGGCCGATCAGGGCGTAGAAAGCCTGGTCCTTCTCGTTCCTCTTCGGGTCCTGTTTGATCTCCTGCGACAGCGTCTCCAGCTCGCTGTCGATGGTCCGGAGCCTCTTCTGCTCCTCCTGCAGCCTTCCGGCTGCTACCTCCAGTTCTGTGAGGTTCATTTCCTCTACCCCAAGTGGCTTGAGACTTCGATTACCGCCTTCTTGAACTCCTCGTGCGTCAGGTTCTTGTTCTGATACTCGTCCTTGTAAGAGTCCCAGGCATCCTCTGCCTCTGTGACTATGGGGAGGAGCTTCTTCCCGACCCCCTTGACGTTGAGCAGGACGAGGGCCGAGGCGGGCTCCGCGGGCATGGTGGGGATCTTGATGAATATCACGCGCTTGTCTTGGATGCCGTACTTCTCGTTGAGTATCTTCTTGAAGAACTCCCTCTCCTCGGCCCCCACGCTCCCGGCGGCCTTGATCAGGACGCAGGCGGAGTCAGTCTTCCCCTTCTCAACCTCCCCCTCCTGTTCGAGGTCGAAGAGGACCCCGTCGTTCCCCTCGTCCATGGCGGCCTCGATGGACTTTACGTCAGAGCCCCCCTTGGGGGCCAGGGGTATGAGCCATGGGACCACGAACTTCGGCTTGCTCGCCGCCAGCCAGGTCCTGTAGTTGGACATGTCCCACTCCGTCTCCCGGATGAACGAGTCCATGAACTCGGCGATCACGTGAGCGGCCAGCAGGTTCTTGTTCCTGTAGTCGTGCCAGCCGACGCGTATCTGCTTCGGGAGTTCGTCCACGATTGAAGACCTCGCGTCGAGCATGCCCTTCAGCCTGTCGGCCTGGAAACGCAGCTCCTTGTTGTCCATCAGCACTGGAGCGTCTGAATACTTGATCTGGTAGGCGAGGTTGAGAACTATGCTGATGTGAGCCGGGCCGTAGATTACCGGGTCCCACCCGAACTCTGGGAGAACGCCGAATGTAGCTATCGTCGCCTGGCCGAGGGTGTTGCTCCCCTTCACGTAGGCCATGAACTCCGAAGAGAAGGAGCCGCCTGTCCCTCCGCCCATGCTGAACGGGACTATGAACCCCCTCACCGGCTCGGGGGAGATCGCCTGTATCCTCGACGCGATGTCCTGCTTCCCTACGATCTCGTTCCTGAACCTGCTCCTCCCTTCGGCCCAGTTCCTCGCCGCCCCGCCCAGGCCGTAGACGGCGTGCTTGTCCTTCATGGCGAAGAGCTGCGGATAGGATTGCAGGATTAGGTTGGCCGAGCGCGGGTCGAGGTCCACGAGCAGCGCCCTCGGCACCAGGGGGGTCTCCCCCCTGCGGAGGGAGGCGCCGAACCTGAGTATCGTACTCCCGTACCGCCGCAGGACCTCCAGCTGCTGCTTCTCCCCCTTCAAGGTCGGGGCGGTGGGGTCAGCGCCCACGTCGATCAGAACCCAGCGGTATGCTTCAGCGCCGATTCCAACCCCGGCGTGGCCCATGCAGGCCATGATCACCGGATTGGGAGCGAGCGGCGCTTGATTCGCGATCCTGAACGCCAACGATTCACCTCCCATCCCATCTTTTTTATACGTTTGTCAGGTTCGTGGAGAGACGAGATTGAGCTACGACGAGTCCAACGCGACCGACCTGCTCTTCATCATAGACGGCTCGAGGAGCATGGGAGGGAAGATGCACTCCTCAGGGATGAGCAAGATGAAGATGGTCAAGACAGGGCTGTTCGACTACGTCGCGGAGCACTGGCCGGTCTCCTATTTCCCCTGGCCAACGAGGATGGGGGTGTCGTTCTACAGGCTGCTGGGGACCCCCGGCTCCACGCAGATTGAGGTGGTCGTCCCTCTGAACCCTGCTCCGGCCTCGCTCGAGCTGTACCGCTTGGAAGAGATGCAGTGCAAAGGGGGGAGCCCCCTGGTGGACGCGGTCAGGTACAGCATCGAGAACGTGTCGGAATCCATCAGGGGAAAGAAGGTCATCAAGCTGATCAGCGACGGCGGGAACGACCGGGAACCGGTCAAGACCATAGCCGAGTACCTGAAGGGCTCCCCGGTCGGGTTGGACGTGATAGAGCTCTCCAACGAGGCTTCGAAGGAGCTCAGGGACATCGCCACCCTCACCGGAGGGTCGTACACGAGGCCCCACAATCTGGCGGACTTTGCGAAGACCATCAGAAGCTAAGGGGAAGCGCCGCCGCTCCGCGGAGGCGGGATTCGCTCCGTTCAATCGCTCGTGGACTGGAGGCTGGGACAGCGGACCCCTTCCGGAGAGGGGATGAACCGCTCGAGATCGGGCTGCGTCTTGGCGCCCCCTGGATCAAGGCGCGGATGAAGCTCCGCGGAACGCCAGCCATCCTGGCGGCGTGCCAGTTCTCAAAGGAGCCCTATGCAAGGACAGGGCGCTGACAAGCGGAAATTTGATGAACCGGCTGGAGATCGACGGGCAGAAGCCTACTTTAGCTTCCTTGCTTCTCTTTCGGTCTCTCTGAGGATCAACACGTCGGCCAGCCGGATCGGCCCCTTCACGTTCCTAGTCAGGATGCGCCCCTTCTCCTTCCCTTCCAGAATCTTGACTCTGACCTGGGTAATCTCGCCCGCCACCCCGGTCCGTCCCACGATCTGGACTATTTCGGCGGGGGTGAGTGTCTCTACTTCTTTCCTGCTGCTCATGCGGCCTTCTTCAGCCTCGAAAGCTCCTGCGTGACCTGCTCCAGTATCTGTGAGCCTTCGCCGGCCTCCAGGACCGCCGCGGCGGCTGTGGAGACGTCTATGCCGATGGCCGGGCCGATCTGGTCCTTGGAAGGCACGAAGACATAGGGGATCTTCCTCTCGTCGCAGAGGATGGGCAGGTGGGCGACCACCTCAGGCGGGGTGACGTCCTCGGCTATCACCACAAGCTTGGCCAGCCCCCTCTCGATGGCCTTTGTCGACTCGTTGGTCCCCTTGCGGACCTTGCCGGTCCTGGACGCCTGCCTCAGGACCTCGTAGGCTGCCTCGGAGACCTCCTTTGGTGTCTCGAACTTGATGTAGTAAGGCTTCTTGTCTGGGGTCATCTCACAATCTCCCAGGCGGCCCAGTTTCGGCCAGCATATAAACGGTTGG
>JAFMAW010000032.1 GCA_029784795.1 Nitrososphaerota archaeon
AGACAGAGAGGCCCACCCCCGGAATGGTGGACGCGGAGTTGAAAGGGAACACCCTGAGGGTGTACATCTATGCCCTCAAGAAGCGCCGTGTGGGAGTGCGGGAGGTCCAGCGCGCCCTTCTCATGTCGAACCCCTCCTTAGCACAGTATCATCTCAACAAGCTGAAGGATATGGGCCTTGTCTCGGAGAACAATGGAGGGTATGAAGTAGTCGGAGAGGTGAAGGTTGACGTGATGAGGGACTTCCTCAGGCTCGGTACTCTCATAGTCCCGAGGTTCATATTCTACGCGGTCATCTTCACGGTGTTCGCCGCATACCTTGGTCTCGTCGGCGCGCCATACTATGTCCTTGTTCCTGTCTTGGAATGGTTCGCCGTGGGGCTGGCGGCGGCCGCGGCCGTGTTCTGGTTTGAGGCGATTAGGGCCTGGCGATCCGCCCCCTCGCCGTGACCGCCCTCTCCGCACAAATGGTTTTATCCAGAAACCGTTTCCTCAAGTCGAGTGATTTCAGGTGCCAATCAGAATCGGACTAATCGGGAAGACCAACGCAGGCAAGACGACCCTGTTTAATTCCATGACCCTCCTCGCTGGAGAGGTCTCGAACTACCCGTTCACCACGAAGTCTCCCGAAACTGGAGTCGCCAACGTAGTCTCTCTCTGCGTGCACAAGGAGTTCAGAGTCCAAGACAACCCCGCAAACTCGAAGTGTGAAGACGGCTGGCGGTTCATCCCCGTGGAGGTGACCGACCTGCCTGGCCTAATCAAAGGGGCGTGGATGGGGAAGGGCCTCGGGAATCAGTTCCTCAGCGTTGCCGCCCAGTCGGATGCCCTCCTCCATGTAGTCGACGCCTCGGGTAGCGTAGACAAGGACGGGAAGATTACCGAGCCTGGGACAGGGGACCCCATCGCAGACTTCGCCGACGTGGAACTGGAGCTTGTCCTGTGGTACACGAAGTTGTTTACCCAGAACCTTCCGAAGATTTCGAAGCTGTCGAAGACACCGGGGTATGGCGTCCCGACCGCGGTCGAAGAGGTGATGCAGGGAATCGGGGTGAGGAAGGAACATGCGGTGGCGGCGATGAAGGACGCGATGCTCGAGGAGAAGGCGTTCGACTCGTGGAATGAGAAAGAGATTCAGAGCTTCTGCTGGTCGCTCCGGGAGTACTCCAAACCCACCCTCCTCATAGCCAACAAGATGGACCTCCCCTACGCGGCTGAGAACTTCAAGAAAATCCGAGAGAAGTTCAAGGGCCTCATGGTGGTACCCACTAGTGGAGAGGCCGAGCTCACACTGCGGAGGGCCGAAGCCAAGGGGCTCATCAAATACATCCCTGGTGAGGAGCGGTTCGAGTTGCTGAAGCCCCAAGAGCTGAACGACGCCCAGAGGAGCGCGCTCGCTTACATCAGGCGCAAGGTCTTCGGGGAGTATCTTAGGACAGGGGTGCAGTTCGCCCTCAACTCAGTTACCTTCAAACTGTTGAAGGAGAACGCAGTATACCCCGTCCATGACCCCCAGAAACTCTCCGACAAGAACGGGAGAGTCCTCCCCGATGTATACCTCCTCCCGAGCGGGTCCACTGTTGAAGACCTGGCCAGGGACATACACTCGGACCTGGTGAAAGGGCTCCTATACGCTGTGGATGTGAGGACCGGGCTGCACCTGCCCACCAACTACGTCCTCAGGGACCGGGATGTGCTTTCGATAGTATCGACGGCGAAAGAGAGCTAGCGAGAGGCCAAGGTGAAGAGGCTTGCCCTATGGAACACCCCTGCTGTCGGACCTGGAATTGCGATACCCCTTCGCGCCCCGGTCCAGGAAGTTCTTCGAGTCCATCCCCGTGGAAGAGAGCCTCGCCAGCAAGGAAGTCGTCGCCCAGACCCAGAGCAGGCTGTTGAGCTCGTTGGGGAGGGCCAGGTACGAGCCCAGCATCTCGGAGCTCGTCGAGTTCTCCAGCTTCTTCGCCGCCGCCTTCGTGGCTAGCCAGGACCCGGTTCTCGGTTCGCGCTTCTCGAAGAAGGAGGCTGAGAGGGCAAAGGGGTTTTTCATCGCCGAGGGGCCGAGGAATAAGGTCACGGTGATGACCGAATGCTTTGGCGCGGCGGTCCAGACTGACGACCGGGACACCGGGAGGCCGGACTATTCGCTCCCGTTTGAAGGGTATCTTTCGCTCACCTCCAAATACGAACTCTCGAAGGACCCGAAGTGGAAGTTGGTGAGGCAGGAGTTGGACAGGGGGACGGTCAGGCTGAGTGATAACCTACTCAACGACCTGTTCGGAGGGTGTGCACAGGCAGCGATTGCAGACGGCGTCAGGAATCTTAGGAGGGCCGACCTGCCGAGACAGCTCGGCGACGTCAAGGCTGAAGTGATCAAGTATGCTCCATCCCCCAAGCCTAAAACCAACAAGGGGTATCTCTACGTAGAGGACCTGCTCGCCCATCCGGTCGCGGATGGGAGGCATCGCCTCACTTGGCTGGTTCTCGCCCCATACCTTGTGAATGTCAAGAAGCTTGAAGACGAAGCCGCCATCGAGAAGATAAGGGCGTTCGTGGCAGCCGCCGGAGAGACCAGCGCCATGAGGAGGTTCATCGAATACAACGTCCGGAGGGCGCGCAGGAATGGCCTGCTCCCCCCCACTTTCTCAAAGTTGAAGTCAGAACATCCGGACATCTACGGGCTCCTTCCGAAAGAGGCCCTCACCGCCGAAAGCACCAAGGGGAAGGCTGCGCCGTAGCAAATCGTTGTACGGAGTTTCAAGAGCGATAGGTTAACTCGGCTTCGCGGGCCATCGAAGGAACATGGTATCGACTTTCGTCGTCGCAATGCTAGGCGGTCTGGCGGCAACAGCCACCACCGCCGCAGCTACGGGGAACGCATCCGCCGCGGCCAGCGCGGTCCATGCCGTCCCCCCGGGTCTCCAGGTGGCGCTTTCGCATGTGCCCACCGCGTCGAATGCGTACGAGGTACTCAAGCAGCACATCTCCCTCTACGCTGGGACCGGGACCGGGGGAACGGCGGCCACCGGCGGAGCCGCAGCGGCTGTGAAACACGGCCTTCGTCTCGGGCGTGGCAAGTAGCCACGCCCAACGATTTTTTCTTAAACCGGCTCCACATTGCGCTGCGAGCAGGATATTGAAGCTGAAAGAGTTCGGCAAGACCGGAAGTAAGGTCTCGGAGATTGGCATGGGGACATACTACGACCCGCTCTGGATTGCGACCGCCTTCGGGGGATGGAAGAGGGGCGCGGCAGCCAAGGTCGGAGCCATCAAAGCGGGGCTGGACGCAGGTATAACCCTCGTCGACACTGCGGAAATCTACGGCTCTGAGCCTCTGGTGGCCAAGGCCATGGGAGAGGCAAAGCGGGATGAGGTCTTCCTCGCGACCAAGGTGTGGTCGAACCACCTGCACCGGGACGACCTCATCAACTCGTTCGACAAGAGCCTGAGGCGCCTGGGGACTTCTTATCTCGATCTCTATCAGGTGCATTTCCCCAACCGGAGAGTGCCCATCAAGGAGACGATGGCGGCCATGGAGAAGCTCGTCGGAGACGGGAAGCTAAGGCACATAGGAGTCAGCAATTTCAGTTTGGAACAGATCAAAGAGGCCCGGTCGTCCCTCCCAAAATCAGAGCTGAGTTCAGTCCAGCTTGATTACAGTCTCGTACACAGGAGCGTGGAAGGAGACATCCTCCCGTACTGCGAGGAGGAGAAGATAGCGCTGATGGCATACTATCCCCTGGGCCACGGGAAGCTCCCCTCTGACCCCAAGCTGGATTCCATCAGTTCCAGCCGCGGCAAAACGAGGGCACAGGTGGCGCTGCGGTGGTTGGCCGATAAGGCGACCGTGTTCCCAATCCCGCGCGCATCCAAGGAATCCCACGTCAGGGATAATGCCGCGGCAGGCGACTGGGAGCTGTCCGATAAGGAAAGGGCGGATCTGGACTTGAAGTTCCGTTAGTCGCAAATCTTCGAGGTTAACTGCATGACACGGCGGTGAGTGACCGCTACCTACTCCACCTTACCGCCGTGTAGGATGAAACGGGTGACAAGGGAAGAAACTGGACCGTGTGAGGCGTTGCACGGGTGGCATTGCCGGCTGCCCTCCGGCACCTGTGCGTTTCTGTTCGGATTTGCCAGGCTTGGTTGCCTATGATTTTGGCCTGTAGATGAGTTCGCGCCTCTCGGCGGGGCTCGGTCCCTCCGCAACCGGAGTCACCGTCGGTTGCTTTTGCGAGGAATGCGCTGGGACCCACTCTGGGGGTTGGCTCGGCTTCCTCGGAGGCGAGATCACGCCCATAGGCGTCGTGGGATACCCATCTCTCAAGGCGGTCGACAGGGGAGCCAGACAAAACCCCGTTTTTGGGGGCCCGGAATCTCTCGTAACTTCATATACTCTCAAGCTGGACAGTCTGTAATCGTTTGCAGCCACAGTTCTCGGCCAAGCTTGAGGCCACTTCATGGGACCCAAAGCTCGAGGCTGAACTGAGACAGATTTGGGAATATGAAAGAATTTTTGAGTTCAAGCCTTCTAACAAGAAAAATCTCAATTTCGTGATGGACACCCCGCCCCCCTACCCGTCAGGCAAGCCGTGGCACCCGGGAGCCCTGACCCAGTACACGCAAATCGACATGATGGCGAGGTCGGCGAGGATGCGCGGCCTGAACGTCCTCTACCCCATTGGGATTGACAGGAACGGGCTGCCGGTCGAAATCTTCGCTGAGAGGAAATACAGGGTCCAGATGAGGAAGACCCCGCGTGAGGAGTTCATCAACCTCTGCAAGCACGCCCTAGACGACTTGGAGGTGTATATGGTCGGCCTCCTCAAGACCCTTGGAATCTCAGGGGACTACCACAACAAGTACAGGACCGACTCCGAGGACTACCGGAAGCTCACGCAGTGGTCGTTCATCGAGCTCTGGAACAAGGGTCTAATCTACTTGGCTAACAGGCCGAACAACTACTGTCCCGACTGCAACACCACCATAGCAGACGCGGAGATAGAGTATGAAGAGCTCCCCACGTTCCTCGTCACGAATGCTTTCAAGGTGAAAGACAGCAGGGCGGAGTTGCCGGTCGCAACGACGAGGCCCGAACTGCTCGCCGCCTGCCAGACACTGGTGGTGAACCCAGCAGACGCCCGCTACAAGAAGCTCGTAGGGAAGACGGCCATCGTTCCCATATACAACAGGGAGGTCCCCATCAAGGCCCACAAGAGCGTGGACCAGAAGTTCGGGAGTGGTGTGGTCATGGTCTGCAGTTATGGGGACTACAATGATGTCATGCTATTCAGGGAGTTCAAGCTGAAGGAGGTGGTGGCGGTCGACATGGACGGCAAGATGACCGGCGTCACAGGGAAGTACGCCGGTGCCGCCATCAAGGATGCGAGGGCTCAGATAATCCAAGACCTTCAGGACGCAGGCATAGCCAGGAAGGTTGAGCAGGTCCAGCACAGGACGCCGCTCTGCGAGAGGAGCAAGACGCCCATAGAGATCATACCGATGGAGGAGTACTACCTCAAGCAGCTCGAGTTCAGGCAAGCCCTGAAGAAGATGGCCAAGAAGATGGAGTTCCACCCGGCTATGCACCGCCAGATACTTTTCGACTGGATAGACGTGCTCACCACGGACTACCCAATCTCCAGGCGAAGGTACTATGCGACCGAAATCCCGGTCTGGTACTGCAGTAAGTGCGGCACCCCGCACCTCCCCAAGCCAGGAGTCTACTACCGCCCGTGGAGGGACGAGTCGCCCTTCAAGAAGTGCAAGAAGTGCGGCAACGCGAAGCTCGTAGGCGAAACTCGGACCTTCGACACCTGGATGGACTCCAGCCTCTCACCGCTCTATGTATCGAAGCATATGAAGAACTCCCGGTTCCACGCCCTGACCTACCCGACCACCATCAGGGTGCAGGGGAAGGACATAGTGAGGACCTGGCTCTACTACACCATGCTGAAGTGCTATCAGTTGACAGGGAAGGAGCCGTTCAAGCATGTTTGGGTCGGAGGTATGGGCCAGGACGCCCAGGGGAGGAAGATGAGCAAGAGTCTTGGGAACTTCGTCGACGCCGAACCCATCCTGGCGAGATCTGGCGCCGACGCCTTCAGGTTCTGGGGCGCCTCGGAGGCCGGACAGGGGTACGACTTCCGCTTCAGCGAGGAGAGAATCGTGGGGGCGGGCAAGTTCCTGACGAAGCTCTGGAACACCTGTCGATTCATCAGTTCTTTCCCCATCCCCGAGAAAGCGGACCTCACTTGGACGGACAAGTGGATGCTGAATGAGTTGGGGAAGTTGACCGAGGAGTGCGTGGGCGCATACGAGCGCTTCGATGTGTTCGCTGTGTCCACGAAGGTGAGGGAATTCCTCTGGAATGTGTTCGCCTCCAACTACCTCGAAATGGCCAAGGGGAGAGCCTATGGAGACAGCGCCTCGAAGGCCGAGCAGGAAGCCGCGTGGTACACCCTGCACAGGGTGGTAAAGACCCTGCTGCTGCTCCTTGCCCCCATCACCCCCTACCTGACAGACTACGTCTGGAGGAAGTTGTATGGGACGGAGAGCATACACCTGCAGCCGTTTCCCAAGGCCGAGTGGTTCGAAGTGAGCGAGAAGGTGAGTCAGAGCATAATAGGGTTCAACGCCCAAGTCTGGAAGACCAAGAGGGACAGGGGGTTGGCTCTCAAGGATCCGATTACGGCGCGGATTCCCACCAACCTCAAGCACTTCGAGAAAGACCTAGTGAGGATGCACCATCTCACGAAATAGTTAGGGAAACGTCGAAGTCTACGACGTCGTTTGGCTTATTTTAAATATCGGGTGGCCGCCTTTGCGAAAGATGCAAAGCGTAGTGCCGATGAGCCGCTGCATCTGGTGTGATCAGAAAATCGACACTTCCGACTGGATGCAAGCAGCCTACAATACGTGCCAACGATGCCTCTGCCCACTTCCTACGGAATAGCGCCTAGGCTAAACCCGCGATACCTCGTCGTACTCTGGCTCTTCGAATCGGACCGACACCGAAGAGGCGTTTTCCTCCAAGTGGGAGATGCTAGCGGCCTTGGGGATGGCAAACACGTGTTCGGCCCTGGTGACCCAGTTGAGCATTACTTGGGCAGGGGACATCTTGTACTTCTGGAGGATTGCCTTTGGAATCGAACTGACTATGTCACCCCTGACGAGAGGGCTGTAGGCGATGAGCGAAATCCTCTCCTTGGCGCAATGGGGCAGTACGTCTGCTTCGACCCGTCTATTGCTGAGTGAATATTCGACTTGGTTTGAGACGAGTTCGTTCTTCGACAGCGCCTCGCTGGCCTCCTTCATCTGGGCTATGCTGAAGTTGCTGACCCCGATGAATCTGACGGCACCCTCCTCGACCAGACTTTCCATGGCCGCCATCGTCTCCTTGATCGGTATCTTCGGGTTGGGCCAGTGCACCTGGTAGAGGTCGAGGTACGAAGTCCTCAACCGTGCCAGGCTCCCCCTGCACGCCTTGACCACGTCGTCGTGGTGGAGGTTCTCTGGGGAGACCTTCGATGCTATGAAGACGTCCTTGCGGATGCTCTCGGCCGCGTCGGCGACCACCTCCTCCGATTTCCCATGGGCGTACATCTCCGCGGTGTCGATGAGGTTGATGCCGAGCTCTACGCCTCTCCTCAAGGCCTTCACCTGGCCTTCGCGCTCTTCCGCGCTCCGGTATGAACCGATTTTCCAGGTGCCCATGCCGATGGTGGAAACCTTCTCATGAGTCCGTCCGAGGCGGCGGTATTCCATATGGTGGTGTCTTCCGAAGGAGGTTTAAGGCGTATCACAGTCAGAAAGGTGATAAAGCGTATCAGAAACGACCTCGGTTGGGCCAGCGTAGCTCAGCCTGGTTAGAGTGTGACCGACTATAGCACCTGCCTTGTAACCCGCGAAAGAGAGCAGGGGGTCGCGAGATCGAATCTCGCCGCTGGCTCATTTCTGGAAAGCATCCCGCTTTCGCTTCGGAGTCTTCGGTGATGTAGTGATAATCCGAGGGACCCGGGCACCCACATGTGCGGCACGCCTCTCGCTGTCCCGTTTTCGGTCAGCCGTTACTTCTGCGCAGCACTTCGAATACATCCCTTACAATGGCCGAAAGGTATGGTCCATACTCTTCGTCAGCGAACTCTGTCACGTCGACCTTCCCTGTCTTCGACGCTATCCAATAGCCCAGCAGGTGGTAGCAGATGTCCTCCCTCCCGCCCACTACCCGGAAGAAGAGCTCTATAAGACGGAGCTGATCGTTGCGGACGGGGTGATGACCGCGGACATGTTCCGCCATATACTCGACGTCAACTGGTACCTGATCGACCATAGCCTGCAGGACCTGATGGCCGTGGCGTTTGGGGGCGCGGATCCGGCCGCCGTCGGTGGCGCCACGGAAGTCGAAGAAGAGCCGGA
>JAFMAW010000033.1 GCA_029784795.1 Nitrososphaerota archaeon
ACAGCCAGACTCTCTCGTTCGTGATCACGGACTGAGATAGGAAGAAGGCGAAGAAGGAAAGGATGATTGGGACCAGTACCGATGTAGGGAGAGAGTTGGAGCCTGCGGCGAATGGCTGTGGAGGCCCTTGTCGGACGACGAGCACGAAGTAGGCGGCCGCCAGGATAGACGCCGTGGTGACCACCCACCTGGTCTTCACCCTCCTCGAGACGTAACGTGATGTTCCCGCCATGTTCATCCTCCCCGCCAGCGAAATCGACGACAGATTCATGGAATAAATTGCCCCGATGGGGCTCTTCCCCGCGTAGCTCATAGGGGACTTTATCTCGGTCGACGTCGACCTCACCAGGTTCTTCATCATGTCGAGCTCGATTCGCGAGAGCCCTCTGAAGGCGGCTCCCGTGGTCACCGCGGCGAGGCCGACAAGGATCGCTGTCCCGTCATAGAGGTTCCCATAGAACGCCGATCCGGGGGAGAACGGGAAGTTGACGAAAGCTAGCAGCGTCCACAGGGCAAGCGCGGCCGACAGCATGAGTCTCACTCTGGTGGTGATTGTAGGAGCGACTATGCCGAGGGAGGTGAAGGTCATGGCGAGGGCTATCAGGTCGACCAAGAGAAGTGGAGAATCGAACGACTGGTACAGATAGCCGAACATGAGCAGGATGGTAATCCCGAAGGCCATGAACTGCGAGAAAAATATGGAGACTGAGAGGTCCCTGGTGCTGAGGGGGAGGGTGAAGAGGTAGTCCCTGTCTGACTTTAAGATCATCACACCTCCGGTTGCCAGCGACATGGCGAGGAAGAAGGCGATGATTGCCGTCCCATAGTAACCCAGGATCTCCCCCTCTGACTGATGTGGGATGGCTTGTGAAATCCCGATGTAGTAGACGAACATGATTGCCATGAAAATCAGGAAGGGCCTGGAGAAGCGGGTCCTTACGACGAACTTCAGGAGGCTAAGAAGCACCGGTCATCATCCTCGCCACCACCTTCTCTATTGGCTCCTCTGGGGAACCCCTATTCCTCAGCTCCTCGATGGTGCCTTCCCATAGGAACATCCCCTTCGATATCATAATCACGCTGTCCGTGAGCCTGTTGGCGATAGACATGATGTGCGTGGACACAAGGTGCGTCCCCTCCAGCCTGTCCAAGAGGCCGATCACTTTCTCCTGTGTCGGGATGTCGAGGTAGTTCAGAGGCTCGTCCAAGAGCAGTACCTTCGGAGAGTGTATGAGGGCGAGCGCTATGGCGAGTTTCTGTGTGTTCCCTCTCGAAAGCCTCCCGACGTTCGCCTTCTCGTACTGCCTCAGGTCCAGCTCGTCCAGGAAGAAGTCTGTCCTGCCCTTCACGTCGGGCACACCCCGCAGCGCCCCGATGTATTCGAGGTTCTCCCTTACGGAGAGCATCCTGTATGGAAGGGCGTCCTCGGGGAGGTAACCTACCACCGCCTTGGAGTCCCGGCTGTCCGGAGAAGAGCCGAGAATCCTGATATTTCCCGTATCGGGGCGGAGAGATCCGATGAGGAGCTTGAGGGTGGTGGACTTGCCCGCGCCGTTGGGACCCAGGAGTGAGTACCTCCCCCCCACTGGAATGTCGAAACTAAGGTCGTTGAGCGCTGGCACCTTGCCGTAGGACTTGCTCACGTGGGTGAGCTCTATGCAGGCCCCGGGTCTCCCGCTCGATGCCATTGCTGACACACCCCGGGGGTGTTCCCGTATAAACCGAAGGCGCCGCGCCGGGCTCGCGGACCCGCCAAATGTATAATTAACTTGGGGGCGTGCCTTGCTTCATGCCCTCCTACGAATCGGAATTCAAAGCGGTAATCAGCAGGGTCCGCTCCCACGAGAAGTGGTTCTCGGAGAGCCTTCCGATGATAGCCAGCGAGAACCTTGCCTCAGAGCCTGTCAGGAGGGTTCTTTCGTCCGACCTCGGCCACAGGTACGCGGAAGGATGGCCGGGCGAGAGGGTCTACGCCGGATGCAAGTACATAGACCAGATAGAGCTGCGGGCCATCGCCCTCGGCAAGCGGCTGTTCAGGGCCGACCACATCGATGTCAGGCCCGTCTCGGGGGTCAATGCAAACCTCGCGGTTTACTCGGCGCTCAGCGGCCCCGGGGACATGATGATGGCACTCTCCATACCCAATGGAGGGCACATCTCACATGGGAAGAGGGACTTCGGGGGCACGGCGGGGCTGGTGCACTCGCTCGAGGTGTCTTACTTCGCGTTCGACAAGGACTCGATGAACATCGACGTCGATGAGACGAAGAAGAGGATAGCGGCCCTGCCGTCCCTCAAACTCGCCATGTTCGGCTGCAGTCTGTTCCTCTTTCCGCACCCCATCAAGGAGCTGGCGCAGGCGATACGTGACAAGGGGGGAGTCGTGTGCTACGACGCGGCCCACGTAGCCGGACTGATAGCGGGCGGGCAGTTCCAGGACCCCCTCAGGGAGGGCGCCCAGATAATGACAATGAGCACGCACAAGGTGCTCTTCGGGCCGCAGGGAGGCGCCATCGCGTCCACGGCGGAGTTCGCGGAGCCTCTCAAGAAGGCCGTCTTCCCTGGCACTGCGAGCAACCACCACCTTCACAATGTGGCGGCCAAGGCCATGGTATTCGCAGAGTTCCTCCAGTTCGGACGCAGATATGCGAAGGACGTCGTAGCCAACGCCCAGACGCTCGCGGGGAGACTGGCCGAGCTGGGCGAGCAGGTCCTTGGAGAGAAGAACGGCTACACCATGTCCCACCAGGTCGCGCTCGACGTGACCAAGTACGCTGATGGGGGGGTCATCGAGAAGCTGCTGGAGGACCAGAATATCATCTGCAACAGGGAGCCGATTCCTGGGGACCTGCAGGCAGGGAGACACTATACGAACCCAGGAGGAATCAGGCTGGGCGTGTCAGAACTGACTCGATTGGGGATGGGCAAGTCAGAGATGAGGGAAGTGGCCGAACTGGTCCATCTGGCGCTAGGCGGGACGAAGAGGCGCGAAGTGGCTGTCAGGATCAGAAATCTTAGGAAGGGATACCAGAAGGTCAAGTACTCGTTCCGGGACACGCCAGCCTACTCATTCAGCTAATGTGGGCCTCAGGAAGTCGGTCAGCTCCAGCTGGTCCGCCTTCCTCGGTCCCTGGAAGAGCTGATCCAGCTCTCTCTGGAGCATGTCGAGCCGGTTTCTCAGGTACGCGTCGACGTCGTACTCTCGCGCCAGGCGTTGCGCAATCCGCAGGTACTTCTCCACCGAAGCCCTGGTCAGGGTGCCCCTGATCTCTCCGCCGCAGCTGGGGCACTTCGACGAGAGCGGGGGGCGCCTCAGTGTCAGGCCGCAGCCCTTGCACTTGAAGGCCTGTGTAGCGTATTTCTTCGCATTCCCCATGATGTCCCTGATGAGGTGGGTCTTGATTATGGACTCGACCACGTCGCGGGTTGACACCGCCTCCACCAGGGTCGCGACCTCGATTTGCTTGGCGATTTTCTCATTGAGGGTCTTCAGCGTCGAATACGAAGCCCTGGGGCGCTTTATTGTGATGGCGCTTGTCGGGTGCGTGAACCCGTAGCCGTAGAACTGTGTTTCGCTATCCAGACGCGAACCTATGCTTTCGATCAGTCCCGCCACGGAGGCCGCAGGGGGGGTGCTCAGGGTCTTCTCGTAGAACTCGAGGGGGTAGGTCCAAGCGACATCGAAATTGTGGGCCTGTTCATCCACCTCTGCCGGCAGGATCACCGGCTGTATCAGGAGCGGGGTGTCCATGTAGCCGCCTATCTGTGCAGGGACGTACTGCAACGAGAAGTTGAGAAGAGCATCGACGAGCAGGATGAGGGAATCGCCATCGCCGTCGCAGTCCCGCCTCTTCGCGGAGTGCCAGTAGGGGTTTGCGAGGCAGACCTCTGTGGCTGAGAACCCCACTATCCTCCCGGCCACTCCGACTGAAGTGTGAGGCGCGAGTCCTATCAGGAGCTTTCCCAGCAGGTCGTCCGGTCTTGCCACGTTGTAGAACGGCTCCAAGCCGTATAGGTTCTGCAGCTCGTCGTCGATGCATTGGGCCATTTTCAGCAGGTCGTTGCTGATGTCCAGGGGGACGATGACGTCCTGGGGCTTGAGCTCCAGCACCTGGTCTTCTGACTGGAGCGGGGCCCCCTTGTGGTCGTGCGTGTAGCCGAGGCGCACCAGGGTCTGGATGTCCCCCTTCACGTCCCGCGGCCTGAAGTGGGTCAGAGGCTCATTGGTGGCGTCTATCCTCAGAGTGCCATCCTTGTAGACGAAGGCGTCGTGTCTGCTCCGGATGATGCCTTTCTCAAGCGCTTCTGGGACCTTGGAGACGCTCGTCAAGCCCCTTACGCCTTTCACTGGCCTCGACGAAGAGTGCGGGATCTTCGCCCTTATCGCCTCCAGTCGCGATTTGAAGTCGAAGTCCATCTTGGAGTACGGGAGAGTCTTCGCCCTGCAGTTCGGACAGACGGCTTCCTGCGTTGTGGCGCCGCACCGCGGACAGGCCATGTATGGCGAGGTCTCCTCACCGCAGACCTCGCACTTCAGACTCAGCCGTCTTTGGTTGCAACTGTAGCAGTGCAGGTTGATGGCCTCTATCTCTGCCCTCCCAGCCCTGGCCGCCGCGAAGACATCTCTCATTGCCCCCCCTTCGTAACCCACTGGGAAGAGCACGTGTACCGGGGGCTTCAACCTCCTCACCATGGCCTTTTCGGGTCTCCCCACCCTTATTCCGATGGTAGTGGTGCTCTGCCTCCCCAGCTGGATCCCCGACAGGCGCTTGATGTAGTCCGGTTCTTCCGGAGGCACTGCTGATTCGGGCTCGTCGAGCCTGAGCAGGGTTCGGAGGACGACGGCGGTTTCGCCGCCGACTATGGCCACCCCTCCATCTTTCCTGTGCTCTACCAGGCATGTGTTCAGTATCCAGCGGACGTGTGGGACAGTTATGTCGATGACTACTTCATTCCCCTCGATCCTGGCGCTCTTCCGCAGCTCGGCCAGGTCGGAAGGCTCGACCCTGTCGAAACGTGGGGTATGGGAAGGGTGCAATGGGATGCCGAGTGAACGTGAGATCGCTATTGCTTCGGCGGCGTTCGGGGTGATGGTCGGGGAGGCTAGCGCCTTGGCCCTGCCGTTGCTTATCCCTGCAGCGGCGAGAACTTCGGCAGAACCCGGCAGCTCTGCCATCAGCCGGGCGAGGTCCTGAGACCACCACTCGGAGACGTATGGCGACGGCTGCAGTGCCTTGTTGCTCTCCAAGAAGTCGCCGTAGCTGATTAGGACGTCTCCGAGGTCTATTATCTTCGACATGATGTCGCGCACCCCCTCAGCCTGCGACACCGTCGAGACCTTGAGGACATCTCCATCTTTCGTCAAGATGGTGGGCCCCTCGATGGAGTCGACGAAAGCGATGGTGGCAGCCTTCCCTGGCATGTCCACCTTCACCTGGGTTCCAGTGACCACGGGGAAGTCGAGGAGGGTTGCGACCGCGGGGTGTATCCCAATCGTGGAAAGCCCCGTATTGATCGAGCGGCCATAGCGTAACCTGAAGCCTCCTTTGCTCCGCGGCATCGAGAGGACCGCCCTCCCCGAGATGACCTCTTCGAAGTGGGCGCCGGCCTTCTCAGTCTCGTTCGTCGTCTGCTGAGTCCCTCCCTTCAGCTGGCCGAGGAAGTCCCATCCCGATATGTTCAGACTCGCGAGCTTCTTCGACAGCTTGTGCGCCCGGCCTATCACGCCGTCGTTCAGAACCCTCAGAGCGCCTCCCCTGAGCCGGTCCGTGGTCACCCGCTTCAGATTCCTGTGGACCACCACTTCGATTGGATCAGTTTCGATGCCGTCGATCTCGACCGGCAAGTTCGATATGGCTCGGCGGATGTCGTCGTCGGTAACTTTGTACTGGAAGTTCGCGACGTCACGTTCGTAAATCCGCAGCTCCTCTGCGAAGCGGTCGATTTCCTCCTGGCGCGCCCTGTAGTTGCTCAGACCCAGCTTCTTTGCTGTCACGTCCGCGATGACCAGCGAGAACGCTGCCTCCGTCCCCCCGGCCGAGCGCATGGGCCCAGCATATGAGACAGAGACGTAGTCGGTGTTGTCATCGTTCTGCTTGATTGTGACCCCGGAAATCCCTTCCAGTGGGGCCACGGTGACCCCGTCCGTCATCACTGCCAACCCAGCCCTCACACCGTAGCTCAGGGCTTCGTGTCTCTCTAGGGCTCCGAACTTGCCCAATGCGATCTCCTGGGATATCGTCAGGGCTGCGCGTTCCTTCGATGTGCTGTGAAGTAGCTCCCTGAGCCTGTCGACCAGCCCCTCGAACTGGTCCAAACGGAGCATCTGATTGACTCTGTCCGCCAGGTCGAAGACCGTCTTGCTCTCGACGATGCGGGTAGCATCAAGCCCTTTCGTCCTCGCCGTCGAAGCCAGCCTGTGGGCGGCTTCGTATTGTGACAATATATCTCGGTAGTAGGGCTCGAGGTGGCCAGGGAATGGAGCTAACGTCTTCACCCGCTCCCAGGCGAGGTCGGCGGAAAACGACATTCGTAATCGCGAGGGCGGAGTTGGTCTTAAGCACTATGCAAGGCTCAACCCAACGGCCCAGCGCGGAGAGCGACTGAGGTCTCGTCGGACATGAATCCGCGAGCTCCTCTAGCAGAGTGATTTTCGTAGGTCCGCTGGTGGGAGCTGCAATCTGCCTCTGCTTAGCAGCCATGGCCACGCCGTCTGCGCCTGCTTTAAGCCGTTCCCGGGGCCCGCCTCACTAAGGCGCGCTCGGCTAGAGGCCTGTCCGAGACTTGATTTCGTATTCGACCACGCGTTGGTTCCCCCTGTCATAGGAGAAGCGGGCGTCGAAGGTGATGCCATTGAGCAATAATGGGAGCCAGTACCTGTCGTCATCCCACATCTTCGAGTAAGGTATTTCTTGGAAGTCAAACCATCTGACTCTCCCTTCTACGCTCGAGTGGGGGCTCCCCGAGAAATGCCTGGCCGAGAATACGTGCACCACATAGTCGAGGCCCTTCCCTCCATTCATACAGAACCCGATCCTGCCGTGGTAGAGAGGATTGGCGATGGATAGCGAAGTCTCTTCCCTCACCTCCCTGATCACGCATTTCGCGGGGGTCTCTCCGGGCTCTATCTTCCCTCCCGGGCCGTTCCACTTTCCGGCGCTTATCCCCCTGGTTGCCTTCTTCAGCAGCAGCCTGCTGCCTCGGATTACATGGCAGATTGTCGCGTCGATGGTCAATGGCAGCGTGCAGGCGGGATGACCGTTGGTAAACGTTATTGTAATGCTGGCCGAGCCTTTGTCTCGTGGGAGCCCTGACGCTGGAGCAGCTGAGCTTCCTGAAGGCCCACGAAGTGTGCAGGCTGGCGACCGCCTCGAAGGACGCTACGCCCCACGTTGTCCCCCTAATCTACGCCCTCGACGGAGAAGACATAGTGCTGGTCACCGACTATGGGACGAGGAAGCTGAGTAACCTGAAGGAGAACAAGAGGGTTGCGCTCGTAGTGGACGACTACCGTCCGAACAAGGCGGTGATGATTCAGGGGGAGTGTGAGATTATTGAGAGCGGGAAGGAGTACCTCCGACTGCTACAGATACTCTTCGACCGGTTCGAGCGCTACAGGACGAACCCGTGGGGAGAAGGGGAGTCCCCCATCCTGAAGATAAGGCCCGTGAGGGTATTCAGTTGGTGAAGGCGCCGCTCCTCCGCGCCTCAAGACGCGCCAGCAACCCCTCCGCGGCGTATGTCGGGTCGAAGGGCTCGAGGACTGATGAACATGTTTCAGCCAGCAGCCTGATGTAGCGGCCCGAATCGTAGCGGTTCACATCCTCGACCATGTCGAGCGGCGCAGCCCGCTTTGAGCCTCTGCTCTGGTAGTCTGTGATGACATAGCGTATCCCTTCCCCGGCGTGCAGTTCGACCCCCTCGCTGACCAGCTGCTTCACTGCGGCGTGCTGCACTGTCGCCGTGGTGTACTCTCCTGGCGCTTTTGAGAGGTTGGTCGAGAAGGCCAGCTCAGATGTTTGGATCTCATGCCGCTCGAGCGCTCCTGCGTAGCTGAAGAAGGCCTCGACGCACTCAGGGACCCTGGCCTTCGCCCCCTCCACGGTGTCTGCCTCAGCCAGGACTTTCAGGATGCCCATCTGGCATCTCCTGAAGGCCGGAGGCGTGTCGTGGCGCCGCGCCTCGATGCCCCTCACCTTCAGGCCGCCTTCCTCGTAGGCACCGAAATATCTGTTGAGCACTGGGAGCCCCGGCTCCGACTTCGACGGCAGGAAGGCCACCCACTTGTAAACGCCTTCGAACGACATGGCGAACCCCGCCTTCGCTTCCAGTTCGGTTTTGAGCTTGAGGTAATCGTCCCTGCCCGCGCCCTCTTTCCAGAGCCACAGGGAGTCCACGAT
>JAFMAW010000034.1 GCA_029784795.1 Nitrososphaerota archaeon
CAGCACGTCACTCCAGTGAGAACGGCGGTTCACCTCCTGCGACATCTTCTCCAGCAGTCCGGTAGCTGAGAGCAGGTCTCGGATGAACGCGTCAGGGTCGGCCTTATAAGCCTTTACACCAGCATCGGCGCCACCTCGTGCGTCTTTGAGGATGCCCGTGAACTGGTCCTTCGAGACCCCGAGGAAGAGTCGGCAGATGAGAATCCCATCGTTGAAATCCTCATCGAGCAGAGCTTTTACATCCCTTTCGGTGTACCGGGTCTGTGCAGGCAGAGCCTGTAGCTTCTGAATCACCCGAACCGCAATATCGTCCTTCCACTCGACATCCAGAGAACTGAGGTTCCCGAGGATGTCCTCGAGTTTCTGGGCAATAACTTTCATTGGCCTACAATCAGGTATTCGTTGACGACAGCACGTGCAACGGCGCCGTGGGTGCCGAAATGATAGCGGTGGGGACGCTCGTACGAGACAACTTTGTGCTTGTAGCGTCGCATCAGTCCCTCAAGCACATCACGGTCCGGATACCCGTTCGAACTGTAGGAAAGCACGATAATGCTGTTGCGGTACTTCTGGAATAGTCGGTCGAAGGCACTGATGGCTGTTTTCCGGTAGCCAAATGGGGTGAAGGGCTTCTCGATTTTCTTGACCCGGGTATTTTGCATGATTCTAACCCCGGTCCAGTAGCAGGAAAGCCCCTCCAGGAAGTGGTAGCGCTTCATGTAGCAATTGTCGTCCGAGCGCGGGACGTACGGCGGGTCGAGGTAGACCAGGTCAATGCCACTAGGCCTGATGCTGAAGACATCAGCACGTTTGACGGTGTGCCGGCGGCCGTTGCTGAACACCACCTGGTTGAATACCTCGACCTGTTCGAGAAAGTGCTCCTCCAGAGAAAGTCTCAGGTCGCGTCGTCCGTCATCGTAGCGGGAGAGGTCACCGGAAATCGTGAATACACCCCTGGGCTGCTTTTTCAGGCAGGAGCGAATGAGTGCTGCTTTGGCGAGCGCGCGTTGATAGGGCCGGTCGAGCCGCTCAATATTGGCGGACACTCTGTCGAGAAACCGCAGGTCATCCGGCGTGTAGAACACGCCGGTGAAGGTCTTCTCAATGAAATCGGGTCCATTCTTTCGGGTCGCCAGGAGCTTCTTTAGTGCTGGCCCGTCGAGCTGCTCTGAGCTGTTGCCCACAGTAGCCTCGGCTAGCACGGCGGAGAAGTTCAGGAAGTCCGAGGCCACCACCCGCTTGCCCATCGCCTTGAGCAAATAGGCGACGCTGCCGCTGCCGGAGAACGGGTCGGCAGCGACTTCGAAGTCCAGGTTCTGCAGCACTCCGTGAACCCACGGCAGCAGCCGGTGCTTGGAGCCCATGTAGCGGAACTCAGGGTACCGGCGCGCCTGCTCCGGGAGGGGCACATCGGAGAAGTCCTCCCGGCTGTAAACCAGCTCGATGCGAGGGGTGGTGGTGGCGGGGGAAGGGGTGGCGGCAGTGCTGCGCATGGTCATTCGTGCTCAATTTCGAACCGGATCCCCTCGTACGGAGGGAAAGCCAGTCGCTCGGTAGTCAGATTGGTTTTCGCCTCCGCTTCGAGAGACTCTCGCGAAGGCCATTGAAATGCGGATGCGTCCACTGGCAGAGGGACGCCAAAGTCATAGGAGCGCAGAAGGGCCCCATCCCGATAGCAGTGAACCCAGGCGGTTTTGATGTCCGTGCGGCCCATACAGTGCCCCTTGTGTGTGCTAGGAGGCAGGCTTTGCCCGGCCCTTGTGCTTGAACAGCAAGTCCTCGATGGCCTCGCGCAGCAAATCATACCGGCTCTGGTCCAGCCGCTCAGCCAGCCCGGCAAAAGACGCGGCCCGCTCCTCGTCCAGCCGCAGTGCAGGCTCGATGCCGGAGGCGTGGATCCATTCGTGCAGCTCCCTGTCGCCCCCGGAAAGGTGGCGGTGCACCTCGCGTTTTCCGAGGCGGTCGTAGTTCAGGTAGTCGAGGCAGGCGTTCGCAAGCTCGGTGTCGAGGGCACGAAGGTCGGTGAGGTCGAAGGGATAGTCACTGCCGTTGTAGACGCCGGCGAGAAATCGCACAAGACGGCCGGCCTGGCCGGTCGAGGGGTTCTCGCGAATTGCCGTCTCGATTCGCTCAAGTGCCGTCCGGGCTCGCTCCATGATGGCCTCGGTGTCCATTTCGATCGTTTCCGTGCGCGGCAGCCTTCGACCAGTCACGATTTCTCGCCAGGCGGCCTCCAGCTCACGGGCCTGAGCCTGGTTTCGAACCGTGAAGCGAAGCTCTACCTCGGAACTCATGCAGGCTTCCGTCCAGGCTGTCCCCGCTCGACTGCATTCACGACCTGCTGCAGCTGCTCGGCGTCGAGTTTCGCCAGCTGCTCGATGCCGGCGCGCAGAATCTGGCTGCGGGTGACTGAGTACAACCCGGCCTTCTGCAGAGATTCCTTCAGTCGCTCAAGGCGCGCGGACTCCTCAGGGGGCAGCGTGAGAGCGACCCGGTCCATCGTTTCCCCGTCGCTTGCCGAGACTCGTCGTCTCCTGACCCTCGATGCCGGTGCAGGTGCTTCTTCCTGGGGCGGCGCCTCTTCGGGACTGCGAAGCAGGAGGCTATCAGCCCGCTTGAAGCGTTCCTCGAGCGCGACATCCTCTTTCGCAAGGCCGCTGCGCAACTTGGCACTGATGTCGCCCTTCTTTTTCGTCGTCATCACTTGCGCTCCTTCAGCAGCTGCTCGACCTCACCAGCGAGAGCCTCAACCTCTTGCGCCGCCGTCGCACCCGCGCTGCCTTGACCGGCGAGCGTCGTGCCATTGAGGCAGGCCTCCATAAATGCCGCGCGCTGGCCGAGCCTCGCATTGAGAACGGGAAGTCCGACATCCGCGAGGACTTCGAGCACCTGGCCTGAAATGATGGTCCGCTGAACGCGATTGGGCAGCAGGAACGCCCGCAGGCCTTCGTTCATCGCCTGGGCGTTCTCCACCAGCGCACGGACGCCGCGGGTAGCCCAGAGGTCGGCAGGGGAGAGCGTGACCGGCACGAGCGCCAGGTCCGCAATCACGAGCACGGAGGCCGGTACCAGGGAGTCGAGCGCCGGCGGGCAGTCGACGATGATGCGGTCGTAGTTGTCCACGTGCGGGCGGATCTCCCGGGCAATCTTTCCGCCGGCAGCTGCCAGGCTCACTACAGTGGCCGGGAACGGCTTATCGTCGCTTGCCGCCGCTGACCACTGGCTGGCCGTGCCCTGCGGGTCTGCGTCCACCACGAGCGTGCGCAGGCCTCGCTCAGCGAGCGCACCGGCAAGGCTCATGCTGGTGGTGGTCTTCCCTGAGCCGCCTTTCTGGTTTACGACCCCGATGATTCTGGCGCTCATCGGTCGGTTCGCCTGTATGTGTCGTTCATATGGTAATACGATATTACTGAAGGCGGTCAGTGGGTCGCATGGCCAGATTCCCGGGCTTCCTTGGCCTCCCGGGCAGCGCGCATGTCACACGCGTTGCGGTACGGACAAGCAGAACACCCGCGGCAGAAGTCCCTAGGGTCGTCGCTGCGCTTCAGAGTAGCGAGCTCGTCCTTGGAGATGACAGCTTCCGTAGCCGCAGCGATGAACGAGTCGGCGAGCTGGTAGCTGCGCAGAAACTTGCCATACAGCTCGGTGCGCGGCATCCGCACCTCTGTGTCGACGTACTGCTGCCTGAGCTGCCTACCGACCCACTCAGGGCTTTCGATGTCGCTGAGTTCGTTGGTGAAGGCCTTGCGGTAATTCGGGTCCACCAGCAGCGCCATGCGCATGATGACCTCGGTGATGGTCACCACGGTGCGTAGTACGCCGGTTTCATTGATGGACTCAGTGACGATGTCGATGAGCGCCTCGCGCAGCACCTGTTCCGGGGTCTCCGGCTGCACATCGAGCCTGGCCTGACGCTCAAGGGCCCTCTGCAGCGTCGCCTCGATAGCAGCATCGCCGGCGAGGCGGGAAACGGTGCGCAACGGAGCGGCGATTTCCTGCGCCCGGGTGCTCTTGTTGGGGTGAATCGCCGTATAGGCTTCATTCACCTCGGTCACGCTGGAGAATGCCCACGTGTGAAGCTCGTTTCGAAGCTGCACGAGTTCAGGCTCCGAGAGCTGTCCACTGAGGTCCAGAGTCGCCCCCTGAGGCATGACCCGGGTGGCAATCGTGAACATGCGCGAGCCGAGGATTGCATCGACCCCACGGGTGTTCCCGATGAGCTTCACGCCGAAGAAGTTGAGCCGCTCAAGGCGGCCGGTCTTCATGTTCGTCCAGTACTTCACGGCGCTTTTCTGGTTGTAGCTCAGCTTCAGAGCCTGAACGAGCTCATCAAACTGGGCATCACCGCCGCGCCGCTTGCCGACGTTCTCCAGGTCATCGAGCGCAATGAAGCCCCGGGTCTGGTCGATGAGGCGTGCGATGGAGGCCGCTGAGATCTGCCCGACCGGCGACCCAGGGCTATTGGCGCACAGCTGCGTCATCGCGATTCCAAGCTGGGTTTTGCCCGTGCCGGCCGCCCCGGTTGCCAGCAGCAGCGGCACCGACTCGAAGATGGGTTGCACGTAGGTGACCACGACAGTACAGGCAAGCAGCATGTAGTCGTCATCGTTCGGCAGCCACACCGAGGCCTTCAAGTGCCCGCAGATTCGCCGTATCTGTTCGGCAAGCGGCGGATACTCCACCTGGCCTCGGATGAATTTCTGAATCGACTCGATGTTCCAGGTGCTCGATGGCCGAGGCCTGAGCGGCCCTTGAATGACCGCCCCGTCGGGCCAGAGCCGATGAATGAGCTGGTTCTGCGGGGTGCCCTTAGGGGCCTGCATTTGTCGCGTGGTATGGGTCGTGCGGTCTGAGCGCACGACTATCGTGCGCAGCCGTTGGACGAGCTCTCCGCTCTCCGGGTCCGTAACGTGCTCACCGACCTCCATTACCTCGTACAGGAACCCATTGTGGAAGCCGCCGGCGATGTCGACCGGGGTGGCGACGAACCAGGAAGGCTGTCCCTCGGCCTGTGTTTCGAGGTCCTTTGCACTCAGCGGCTGGGCGGCAGACAGCAGCTGTTCGAAATCAGCTGCGGTTTTGCCATTTTGGAAGTACTGACTCCAGTTCTCGGCTCCAGCTGACCATACGCGATGCATTTCCCGGTTGGCTCGGCGAGCGACTCCCTTGGCCCTCTCATCTCCTGCCCTGCGACCCGTACGTGAATCCAGAGCATCGAGGTTGTGGCCGAGGTAAACCCGGTCCCAGCTCTCCCAGAATTCAGGGTCCTTCCACTCATCGGGATGCGAACCGGAGTTGGTCGAGACAACCAGCAGCAGGTCCTTGATGAGTGCAGTGCCGCGAATTGCGTCCCAGACTGCCCAGAGGTCAAGCAGGCTGTCGCACACGAACAGCTGCTTCTGCCCCTTGTGCAAGCCGCTGTAGTACGCCCGGGCATCGCCTGCGCTCCAAGCCGAGGCCTTCTGCTCGCGGTTGTCCACCGTGACATTGGGAACCGCCAGGTAGGCGTATTTCTTGTAGAAGCGCCCATCGCGGTGCAGCAGAGGCGCAATCAACGCATCGGCATGTACAGGAATGGTCGAGCCACTGCGCACGTACGGCTTCGAGAGCCCAAGGCTGAAGTGAGCGATGACCGCCTCACCGCACGACCGCTCCTTAAGCCAAGCGAGCGCTTGCTTGCTGCGAGTGAGCCGCCGGGTCAGCGCGACACGGTATTCTTCCCCAGCCGTCTCCAGGCTCTCATCCGCTTCATGTCTCGCCGGCGCCGACGGGAAGATTGCGACCTGCGGTGGCACCGGACGCGTTTCGGCATTCTGCTCTAGGATGCGCAACAACAACGCCTGCTCGGACTCGGTCAGCTGGGTGTCGGAGTCGAATTCGACCGTCTTCGCGTACTCATGCTGGGCCTGGTAGTACCGGCCCTGCTCCGCCTGCGACATCTTGCGGAATATCTCTCCTGACTGGGACCGTGCCGCGGAGGCGGCGACTCCCTGGGACAGGAGCTCCGAGGCCTTACGCACGGGTCTTCCCCTTGCCCTTTCCGTAAAGCACCTGATGTTTCAGGCGCTTTTCCTTCAGGAACTTGTTTGCTCGGTCAAGTCCGTCCTGCTGCAGAAGATGTGCGTAGCGCTCGCGGCAGACGTCATGGCTGATATTGAGCACCGCAGCCGCCGCATCGATGGCAGAGGGGTCTGCTCGCAGAATCGCAGTGGCCAGGAGATGGCGAAAAAAATGTGGCCCACTGCCAATTCCAAAGTAGCGCCGCAAGTACTTCGTGAGCAAGTGGTCAAGAGCTACCTGAGTAATGCCCAGGTCAGCCTTTGAACGCTTCTTCTTGCCGGCTTTGCGCTCAACCAGGAACAGGGTATTGGAACTGCCCTCCGGGTCTAGTGCTTGCCTGCCCTCATTCACGTAAGTCTCAAGCGCCTTGGAGGCCTCTGGAGACAACTCACGATGAATGGGCTGAGCGTCAGGGCCAGTACCGTTCTTGAGATGTGACTTCGGAATATCTACCCACCACAGGCCGCTGTCTTTGTCGCGGTACACGGAAGTGCCGAGCTTCATCCAGATGATGTTCTTTGCTCGCAGAGGAATTTCGAGCAGCAGATGGACAATAGCTACATCACGCTGATGAATTCCATGATGCACGGGTCTGTTCTTCGCCGGAGCATCGCGCTTCATCTGAGCGACCATCTCCTGCATCAGCACCATCGGGTCTTCATCGTGTAGGACGTGCTTGAGGGCCTCCTCAGGAATGCGGGACAGTGTCTTCGGGCGCTCTCGACGCAACTGGGTCAGCATCTCCTTCAGGGGAGTGAAAATCTTCTCGTTGACGCACTTGTGCCAGGCCTTACGCTCCATTTTCCGCTTGCCGAAGTGATGGGCGAGGTCGGGGTGCATGTTGAGAAAACTGTGTGCGTACTTGCACAACAACGAGACGCTTTGCACCAAATCGATGCACTCCGCTGTGAGTTCGCCGTTCCACTGCCTGGCCTTTCGCCACTGGATGTACTCGTGTAGCAGCTCCGTGTCGAACCACTGCGAAAAGCGCAACTCCTTGAGCGTGAGACCCTTACCGCTCCTCCACTGTTCCTGCTGGGTCAGCTCGTACACCGGCTTATTCGGTGCTGGCAGGAGAAGAAACCCCATGAATCGCAACAAGTAGTAGCGATTCATCTTCTCGGTCGCCGCACTTCTCCACGGCTTTTTCACCGCGACGTACTTGCCGCCAGGGAGCATGAATGAGCTCTGGGAGCGCCAATGCGTGATTTCAGGCCACAGCTTGGCGAACTGCGGAGGCATCGCCTTGAGCTGATACTTCTCTCGCGAGAGCTCGGACTGGCGTTCTCGGTATTTGTTGGGCTGCCCGCCCGGGGCCTTCAACAGCTTCGGTTCCGAGAATGCGCGGGTGTGCAACGTGCCGGGTTTCAGTTCGAGCACGGTCTCAAGCCGCGCCACCACCTCGACTCCCTTCTTCGTCCGCGGCTGGTGCGTGCGCCGTAGGTAGTTGTAGATGGTGCCGTGGTGCTCAACGCCGTAGCGGGCTTCAAGTTCATTGATGAGCCGAGTGGGTGACCAGCCCTTGGCGTCCATCGCTTGCTTCAGGGCGGCGGCGAAGTCGAGGTCGAGCGTAGGGTCGACCGAGAGACTCTCGTACAACCCGCGCAGCTCTGTGGCTGTCCAGCGGATGTTCCTAGCCGCACCGCGCTTTGCGTTCGGTTTGCCGGATAGCTCGTCTGTGACTGCCGCCAGGCGTTCACCGAAACTCTCGTCGAACAGCTTGTACGCTGGCTCGTCGAACGTCCTGCCGAGCGCCCGGCAAAAGGCCCTGGCACGGCTACGGCAATATTGCGCGTCTCGCCGCCCCCACCCTTTATGCTCAATCAGCAGCTCGGTCAGTTCCTCGCAGGTAATCTTGCGGGGAGCGATATTCGAGCGTGGGACATTCAGCGGTTCGAAACCGTCGATTGTCTCTACGTCTGTGGTTGTTCTCGTATCTGTGTCATCAATCATTTCTGCCCCTCTTCTTCTTGACGAAGAAGGCTGCGATTGCGACACTGCACGGTGAACGAACTCGGTGCTGCTTGCGCGGTGCCGGCAATCTGAAACGGCCTGAGGCGCCAACCTCGGGCCGTTTCGCTTTTCAGCCTTCGAAACCCAAATCGGGTTGAATCTCCTTCTTGAGCTTGTCTATTGCGGCCACGGTGAGCTGCAGGCTTCTCGGCCCACGGGTCTTCCGTACCGCATACCCCTTGCGGATCAGGACATCCACCAGCTGCCCGGCCCGCGAGAGCGAGCACGCGCTACCGAGCTTGGTGAGTTCCTCGGCGATCTCCTTGTTCGTCGGATATCGCCGCTCCCTCAT
>JAFMAW010000035.1 GCA_029784795.1 Nitrososphaerota archaeon
AAGCCCCCACGAAAGTTCTCCGCCTCAGGACGCGCTCCGGAGACACGTTCATGGTGCTGCCGGGGGTCCACCCTGGGCCGTTCTACCCCATAGGGAGTTACGACCTCCCTGGCATAATCTCAAGGGAGTTCAAGGATATCGGAGCGGTCATGACGCTTCACAGGCCCGGGGGCCACGAGCGGAACCTAGCTACCCGGGCAGACACCATGGAGTATGCCAAGGGCGTGAAGGAACTAGCGAAGTCAATCGTGCCGAATCGAGAAGGCGCCCTCCTCAGGGGCCCTCTGCACGGGCGTGTGGGAAAAGCCACCGCCAGCGTGACCGCCTTCTCCAATGATGCGCTCCTTACCATTTCTTTCGCCCCCTACGGGTCCGACGACCTTGACACAGGAGTGGAGGTCGCCATGACTGAGCTCGGCTCGGAGGTGGGGTTCGACGTGTCGGTGGTGGATGCCCACAACTCGATTTCCGAAGGCCTGGAGTCGCCAGAGACCAGCGATCCCGGGTGGATGCGGCTCTTAGAGGCGGCTTGGAGGAAGGAAGCCAAAGGCTTCGACGCAGCCTACGTCCACTCAGGCGAAGTCGGGTTCGAAGGCAACGGGGACCTTACTGAGAACGGCATCGGTCTCCTCATGATCAGGTCAGGAACAACAAAGTCGGTGCTCATCCTGGCGGATGCGAACAACTCTGCATCCTCCCTACGCGCAGAGGTGCAGAGTGCCCTCGATGCAGCTGGCTATGACCTAGTCGAATTCTGTACTTCGGACAGCCACAACCTAGCCGCTCGGGGGCTGACGGTGCAGCGGGGGTACGAGGCGCTGGGCGAAGCGACCCCCATCAGTGCGATAGCCGAGCTCGCAGTCAAGCTCGCGAAATTAGCTGACTCGAAGCTTGCTCCGGCGGAATATGGCTCGGCGAGCGAAGGCCGAAAGGTAAGGGTTTTCGGGGCGAACGCCCTGGACGAGTTCGCGGCCATCACTCAGACGAGTTCGGCGTTCGCAAGGAGGTACCTCGAGCTAGCCTTGGTCGTCTTGGGGGGGCTGCTGATTGTATCGGTCATTCTCTAGGAAAATGGATTTAGACGCGCTGGAGCACGGGCAACCATGAGCCGCCAAGGTGGTATCTTCATCGCCATCGAGGGGGTCGACGCCGTGGGGAAGAGGACCCAGACCTCCCTCCTGAAGTCCTGGCTCAGGGTCCAGGGCTTGTCGGTCCGCACCCTCTCCTTTCCGGCATACGAGACCGACATCGGGAAGCAGATTCGCGGCTTCCTGGACGGGACGCTAACCTACCCACCCCAGGTGCGAGCTATGTTGTACGCCGCCAACAGGTGGGAGAAGAAGGCGGAATTTGAGGCGACCCTATCGAAGTCTGACGCGGTAATAGTAGACAGATACATAGGGTCCAACCTGGCCTATGGAGTCTCAAGCGGCCTCGACTTGGAGTGGCTGAGGGCCCTGGACACCGGGCTGCCGGAGCCCGACGTCACACTTGTCCTGGACGCCCCCCTCGCCAAGACGATGCCCAGGCGCGGGCGCAGGAAAGACTCCTACGAAGGAGACGTGCGCCTCCAGGCGAGCGCCCGCAGAGCCTACCTCGAGTTGGCCAAAGGGTTCGGGTGGACTGTGGTAGACGCCAGCAGAGGAATACAGGAGGTCAGCGGCTCCATCCGCACGGCGGTGTCGAAGGCCATGGACACAAGGGGCCGAACCATTTAAGATGGCAGGAGCGCGTCAGGACTAGGTTGACGGCCGCTTCCGTGGCCGAGATAAGAGACCCGGTCCATGGCTACATCAAGACGACCGAGGTCGAACGGGAGCTCATCGACTCTCCATATGTCCAGCGACTAAGGCGGATTCACCAGCTCGCCGGCTCGTATATGGTCTATCCAGGTGCCACCCATACCAGGTTTGAGCACGTGGTCGGGACCATGCACGTGGCGGGTCAAGTCGCCGACTCCCTGGCGCGTTCCTATGCTGTGAACAAGGAAATGGTACAGGAAGTCAGGATTGCGGCCCTCCTGCACGACGTCGGGCACGGGCCTTTCTCCCACATGTATGAAGAGGTGCTCACCGGGAAGGCGGAGCGGTCTCACGAAGAAATCTCAAGGCGCGTGATACTCGAGACCACGGTGGGCGACATCCTGAACAGGAACGGCTTCTCCCCGAAGAAAATGTCGGACCTCGCCGTGGGGAGAGCGAAGTCCAAGGCGCCCTTCGTGAATGAAATCATAGCAGGCGGGCTGAGCGCCGACATGATGGACTACCTTCCGCGCGACTCTTACTTCACCGGGGTCGAGTACGGCAAGGTCGACGCCCAGCGGGTGATTGACTCGATGCAAGTGGTCGAGGGGCACCTCGTCATCGACGACGCAGCGCTCTATGCCTACGAGGCCCTGCTGCTCGCCCGCTACGAGATGTTCAAGGCGGTCTACTTCCACAGGACCGTCAGGGCGGCGGAGCTGATGCTTGTGCGGTCGATGCAGCTCGCCGACAGCGTGCTAGGTTTGACTGACCTTTCCAACTTGGAGAGGTATCTGGAGCTGACAGACGAAGTGGTGCTTCACAGACTGGTCACCCTGAAGCCCTCGGACTCGGACCTAAGGGAGGCTAGACGTCTCGCTCTTGGATTCAGAGACAGGCGTCTGGTGAAGTGCGCCTTTGAGCGGGTGATGCAGCGGACGCAAGGAAAAATCGGCAGGATCTTTGCGGACGAAACCGCCAGGGCACAGACGGTCTCGCTGATCGCGAAGGCTGCGCGGACGAGCCCAGACGCGCTTTACTTGGACGTCCCGACCACCCCGTCTGTGCCCAACACTTATTCGAAGGAGGTGTTCAGGACGATAAGTCTAATCAGGGTCGAAGAGAACAGGCGGGTCTTGAAGTCGGTCCCATTGGCCGACCTCCCGCTGGTTAGGTCCATCGCCGGGTTCATGGACGTCCTGCGGGTCTACACGACCCCTGAGAACAGGAGCGCGGTGGCCAGGGTGGCAAACAAAGTCTTCAGCGACGAGAGATTCCTGGCCAGGATGACCTAAAGGCGCGGGGCGCTAAATACTCGGGCGTTCTTCTATCACGTGGGCATAGAGGACAGGTTCGCTTATGCCACATTCCGCCCTGGACAGAGGGAACTCGCCCAACGGGTCCAAGCGGCGTGCCTTGGTGGAGAGATCATCATCGCCGAAGCCATGAGCGGCTTCGGCAAGACGGCGGCGGTCCTCGCTGGCGTCCTGGCTGCGGCGGAAGAATCGGGGTGCAAGGTGGTCTACGCTTGCAGGACGAAGCGACAAATCAACCGGGTGGTGGAAGAAGTCTCAAGGCTGCAGCTCAAGCACCGTTTCAAAGCGGCCTCATTATCCTCCAAGTTCGACTATTGTCTCCTCAGGAGAGGGAGGCGAGTACCCCGGGAGTCCTTCGGCTGGTACTGCACCTTCAACACCAGCAACAACATTTGCTCGTACTTCCTCAATGTCCCCCTGGCTGGAGGGTTCGTCGGCCTCGTAAGGGAGTCACTGCTGAGGGCTCCGAGCCACTCCGAGCTGATGAGCAGCTCCGAAGCCCTCCACGTCTGCCCCTATGAGGTGGCCAGGCTGGCCATCGCCCAGGCAACCGTGGCGGTGGTACCATACCACTACGCCTTTGACAGGAGAACCACTTCTGTACTCTTCGACAGGAATTCGATAGAAAGGTCACACACGATCTTGGTGGTGGACGAGGCGCACAACCTCAGAGAGTTCTACAGGGGCATGAGCTCTGCTGTCATCACCTTCGAGCAGGTCAGGGAGGCGATAAGGGAAGCTGAGGCGATGCTCATGGATGAAGCCGCAGAGTCGCTAGAGTCCCTCCTGAGCACCCTGGAGCAGGTGGCGGCAGAGCACCAGGGATGGATGCTTGACCGGAACACTGTCCTGGACCGGTTTCGCAGCGACCACGGGACCGCCTGGCTTCAGAACTTGGCGTTCGAGCTTAACGCAAGCTCAGGTGCCGCCTGGGGGTCTGTAGTCTATGATAGGCGACTGCCGTCGTTGATTCTTCGCGTCGGAGAGTTCGTCGCCATGCTGACGTCCTCTGACCGCGCTGAGCTGGTGAAGTGGGAAGGCTCGTTCGGCCTAGTTGATCCGGACCCTGTAAGGGACTCGTACGAGTACTTCAGGGGGTTCAGGAGCGCGGTCCTCGTCTCAGCCACGGTTAGCCCATCCAACGTCTTCACTAGGTCCATCGGCCTCAGGCCGGACTTGGTCGCGGTGTACCACGTTGCCGCAGAGCCGGCCGTCAAGGTCAAGACCGCCATCGACACCGGGACCTCAACACGCTATAAGCAGCGTACCCCTCAGATGTACGAGAAGATATCGGAGCGGGTCGCCGCGGTGGTGAAGTCCACAAGTTCAGGGGTCGGGGTCTTCGCCCCTTCCTACACCGTACTGGGGCCTATCTACAAGAGGGTGTCTGAGAGCATCGGCGGAAGGAACATGGTCGCCGAGGCCCCGGGGCTCTCAAACACACAGTCGACAGAGCTCTTCGACTCGTTCAGGTCCGCGGACGACTCTGTCCTGTTCGCGGTCCAGGGAGGGCGCTTCTCGGAGGGGGAAGACTTCGAAGGTGGCGCTATGGGTTCGATAGTTGTGATCGGCATGGCCGTCCCGCCCCCGTCGCCTATGATGTACGCCGAGTACGAATGCCTGAAGAGGACGGGGGAACATGATTCGCACCTCATGCTTTCTCGTCTCCCCGCTCTCAGGAAGGCGTTCCAGGCAGCGGGGAGGCACATCCGAAACCCCGGAAAGCGAGGCTTGGTTTTCTTACTCGACGAAAGGTTCGGCAGCCCTACGACGATAGGGCTGATGCCCTCCTGGCTCAGCCGGGACCTCGTCAAGAGCGACCTCACACCGGACGTAATAGAGTCAATCAGTCGCGGATTCTGGTCGGCCCAGAGCTGACGACGTCCCCCTTCCTGAATGCGATCTTAGCCGCTGCGGCCTGGTCGCGCTGGATTCCCCTGAGCTTCGAGCTGACAGCCGAGGTTCCTGATTCATCTACCACTTCGATTGTTGCGCCTGGTGCTTCCTTCTTCACCATGTCGACCAGCCTAACCGCCGCGGACCTGTTCCCATTTCCAATTCTCACCAGGAGCCTGCTCTCGGGGATGCCTCTGGCGAAGGCGCCAATCCGTGAGCAGACCGCGGCCGCAGACTCGAAGGTGCTCAGTGCGAGCCTCCTTTGGCCGTAGAATACGGCCAGGCCCGTCCTCTTTCCAGGGTCTATGCCGACGAGGATGGTGTCCCCCGCTGCGCCCAGGCGGGAAAGGATCTGGCCCTTGAAGACCCCGGGATTGTCATCCAAGGCCTCGAGCGCCAAGGCCTTCTGTCCGAACTGACTCAATTCGAACTGAGTCGTCAGTATCACGTCGCACTCATGAATGTCCGAGTCTGGCAGGAGGCTCGAAAAGGGGAGCCCGGCCCTCCTGAGCCTCGTCACGAGAGCATAGTAGGCGCTCCCCCTCGAGGTCACTACGCATATCCGACTCAATTTGAACGGTGAGATTCGACAAGCTCTTCTCCCCTATTGAGCTTTGGGCAGGGTGTCAATCCAGACGACCGAGAGGAGCCCGAATGCTAGGGCATACGGCTACAGGCCGAAGATGGACGCCGTCATGATTCCAAAGTATCGAGACAGCGCCATAGACCAGGGCCCCGCCCCGACCTGAGTTGGGCGCGGCTTCGTGCCAGCCCCATGAGCAACTAGGAGCTTCCAGTTTTTGAGAGTCTTGCGGTCCAGACGGGTCTTTGACAGGCGATATGTTATCCCTCGGCTCCAAATCATTTATCCCGATCGTCCAACGAGCCCGCATGAGGGACCATGGCTCGCAAACCAAATCAGACATCCGCGGACGGGATACTCATCACCTGCGGTTCGACTACGGCGTTGATTGATCCTCTTGGAGCGTACGTCAGGCGCCTTTCAATCGGCGGCGTCCCGATTGTCAAGCCAAGCACAGATGGGATTCAGACCCACGGCGGCATCGCCGTCCTGCTGCCATATGCTGGAAGAGTAAAGCGAGGCAGATACAGCTTCGAGGGAAAAGCGTTCGAGCTCCCGACCCGGAAGGACGGCCACGCAATCCACGGATTCGCCAAAGACACTCTGTGGGGGGTCTCCACTGGGAAAGTGGGCTCAGTCTCGTTGGCGGCGAGGCTGCGGAGTAGAGGATACCCCGGCGCGCTAACGGCATCCATATCATACTCGGTGGGAGCGAGGACGTTTTCGACCGACTGCACTGTCAGGAACGCCGGAGATGGTGACGTGCCAGTCGAGGTCGGGTTCCATCCATACTTCTTAGCAGGGGAGTGGAGCATCAGGGCCAGCTCACCCATCTATCGTTACCAACTCGCAGACCGCTACTTCCCCACGGGAGAACGCTCGCGCTGCTTCTTGGAGAATGCGGAAAAGGCGGAGTGGGACGACTGCTTCAGGGCTGCGGGGCGCATCACACTCTTCACGGGTGGAAGGGAACTTGAACTGCGGAGGAGGAACATGCCATATTTCGTCTTGTACAACGGGAAGTACGCCGGAGGGGAGTCTGTGGCCCTCGAGCCTTACAGCGGCCTCCCCGACGCTTATAACAACGGGATTGGGCTACGTACGCTGTCTCCGGGGCAGGCATTCCGGTGCGGCTATGCTCTTGCCCTCTCCTGAATGTCAACAACCTTCAAGTAGAAAGTCCAGGCATGAATTCTTTGCATGTCCGAAGGTGTCAACCACCGTTGGGTGCTCGCGAAGAGGCCGGCAGGGAGCGTTGGTCACGAGAACTTCCGATGGATTGAGTCCCCGGTCCCCTCCCCAACCGAGGGGCAGGTTTTAGTCAAGAACCTCTGGCTCTCTCTCGACCCTACACAGATACTGTTTACCTACGAAGAATCTGGAGAAAACACCATCCCCCTGGGCGGGGTCATGAAGTGTATAGCCTCTGGCCAGATAGTCGAGTCGAGGCTCCCCGGGTATGCCCCCGGCGACATCGTGCAGGGGTGGTTCGGGTGGGAGGACTACACGGTCGTTGACGACCGCCCACAGCTTGCACCAGGTCTCTTCCCGTTGACGAAGATCCCCGCCGACATCGCGCCCGAACTGGCGATCGGGACCCTCGGTCTTACGGGGATGGCGGCCTACCTCGGGACCATGGACGTCGGTCAGCCGAAGCCCGGGGAGACGTTCGTGGTGTCGAGCGCGGCGGGGGGTGTCGGGTCCGTCGCGGGGCAGATAGCCAAGATGCACGGCTCCAGGGTCGTAGGCATCGCCGGAGGGAAGGAGCGCTGCAGGCGGGTAGTCAGCGACCTCGGCTTCGACGGCGCCATCGACAGGCGCTCGGAGGACATAGGTTCCAGGCTGGACCAGCTCTGTCCCGACGGAGTAGACGTCTTCTTCGACAACAACGCCCTCCCGGCCATGATGAACGTTGTGCTCGCTAGGATGCGGTCCCAGGGAAGGATCGTCCTCTGCGGGGCGTCCCAGTACTACATCGGAGACCAGAGTACGGGGGGGTTGGATTACATCTCTCTGATCATGAAGAGGGTGAGGATGGAGGGAGTGTACGCGAACGACTCCGGTGACCGATTCCCGGAAGCGAGGAGGGTCCTGGGTGGCTGGATCAAGGAAGGGAAGCTGAAGCCGGTCGAGGATGTCATGGTAGGGCTTGGGAACGCCCCCAGGGCGCTCCAGCGGGTGTTCGCAGGCGAGAACTTCGGCAAGCAACTGCTGAAAATCTGACCCCGGGGACTCCGCTATTGCCGCGCGCTTCAAGGGGTTTATGTCCGAGGAGCGCGACCAGCGCACGTGCACCCCAGGCAGCAGGCGAGGTCGACGAGGGGATCCAGACGGGCCATCGTCTGCGACTTCGACGGCACCGCGCTGGCCCTCGACCTGGGCGACGCGGTGGCGCTCCGCTTCGCCGGCGCGGCGGCCTACGCCGAGGCCGAGGAGCGGTTCCGGGCCGGCCAGAGCAGCTTCGGGGTGCTGCTGCAGAT
>JAFMAW010000036.1 GCA_029784795.1 Nitrososphaerota archaeon
GCGAAGGCCGCCGGCGCGGGTGGCCGCGGGTCCCGCGCGCCGCTGGTCGCCGGGGCGGCGGTGGTCGCGGTGCTCGCGGTGGGCGGACTGGCGATGGCCAGCGGCATCATCGGCAAGGAGCCGTCCCCGAGCTCCCCGGCCGCAGCTATCATCCCGTCCCCGCCGTTCCTGGTCCCCTCGCTCCCGAAGGTCCCCATCGGGTCTGTGTTGATGGAGGTGTCGCCGGAGTAGTAGGTGACGCTGTCCAGCGAAGTCCGCCCCAGCGCCGCCGCCCCCATGATGGGGATGGTGGTCGTGGTCCCTGCACCCTGGTCCACTTGGCCGTCGTACAGCTCCACGGACCCGTCGGGATTGACCTGTATCTGCGCCGTGGAAGGCGGGATTGTGGAGCCCTTGTTGTCGCTCATGTAAGCGATGCCCACCCCCCTCCTCTTGGATCCGTTCACTGAGCTGGGGACCCCCCAGCCTTTCCACATCGACGACCAGCCGAAGGCCGTCAGGCACTGGTTGAATGTCTCGGGCTCGGCAAGCTCGGCGTAGGGAGTATTGGCCACCGGGTCGACGGCGTTCGCGCTGGTGCGCATGTTGTTCAGCCTGAAGGTGGCGGGGTCGATGCCAAGCTTCTCGGCCAGCATGTCGATGGTGGTCTCCATGATGAAGTGGCACTGGCTCTCGCCCACGTCCCTCATGGGTGCCCCGACTCCGTAGGAGTTGGTGTTCGTGGCGTAGGCGTCCAACTGGAAGTTAGGCACCGCGTAGGCGTTGTAGAAGTCGTCGGTGCCGTCTATGAACGCGCCGCCGCGGGCGCCGAAGTCGAAGTAGAGGGTCACCTGCATGGCCGTGAGCGTCCCCGCGCTGGTGGCTCCGAACTTCGTGTAGCCCCTGATCGGGAACCGGGCCGTGGAGTTCAGGGCGTTGTCAATCCGCCTGGCCACGTACTTCACCGGGGCGCCGACCTTCCTCGCCATCACCGCCGCCAGGATGTCGTAGTCCCCTCCTGTGCTGTTCCCGAACATGCTGCCTGCGGCGCTGTTGGTGGTCCCCCCCAGCCCCTCCCTGACGACCACGTCCGACAGGGGCAGCCCGAAGTAGGACGCCAGGTTCGACTGGTCACCGAAGACGTAGTTAGATTTCTTCCACACGTACAGAGTCCCGTCGTTCCAGTAGGCGGTGGTGTTGACAGGCTCCAGGTCGAAGTGCTGATGGTAGCCTGACTCCAGCGTGGCCTCCACGACCACGTCGGACTGGGAGAAGCCAGCGCTGACGTCCCCGAAGGAGATGTGCTGCGGCGCGGGCAGGAGCGAATTCCCTCCCTCCCAAATCTGAGGAGCGCCCGGCTGCAGCGCCGCCTCGACGTCGAAGACGTAGGGCTGCGGCTGATACTCCACGTCCACCAGGTTCACGGCGTCCTCCACCTCGTTGGGAGAAGGAGCGCCCACGGCCGCAACGGGCTGGCCCGCGTAAATCACGGCGTCGCTGGTCACCGGGAGCCAGGAGCGCCCCCCTGCGTAGTAGTCATAGGCCGCCAGGTCGCTGCTGGTGATGGTGACATAGCCGGCCGCCTGAGCCTTGCTGACGTCCAGCTTCGTGACCTTGGCGCTGGGGTAGGGAGAGATGACCAGCCCCATGTAGACCATGTTGCTCGCCCCGATGTCGGCGGTGCTGATGTCCGAGGGGTAGCGCCTCTGGCCCGTTATTCTGGCCAGCAGGTCCCTGTTGACCACGTTCTGGTTGCCGATGAGCCCCGACTGAGACATCGCCTATCACGCGCCTCCTAGGTTCGTGGCTGCGGTCTGGATGGATTCGATTATCTTGAGGTAGTTGCCGCAGCGGCAGAGGTTGCCCGCCTGGGCGGCCTTTATCTCGTCCACTGTGGGATTGGGGTTCTGCTTCAGGAGGGCAGCGGCAGACATTATCTCGCCCGGGCTGCAGAAGCCGCACTGGCCCCCGTCGTTCTCCACGAAGGCGCTTTGGAGCGCCGCGACCACCGGGTCTGCGGCGGGCGCGCCACTGGCGGTGCTCTGCACCCCCGCTTCGGTGGTCAGGATCTGTTTGCCCACAGCCCTTAGTGCGATGTACTGGCAGGCGTTGTAGGGGGCGTCATCGATCAGGACTGTGCAGCCGCCGCACTCCATCCGGTTGCACGGCCTCTTCGTCCCGATCAGACCGATGCTGTCCCTTATGACGTTGACCAGCATGTCCCTCGGCTCGACGGTCACCGGGTAGTCCACCCCGTTGACGTTCAGGGTGATGGCCTGCGGAGCGAAGGGGTCTGTCGTGGTCGCGGTCTGGGTGGTCTGGGCGATCTGCAACGCTTGGCGTCCGTCCTTGCTGTCCAGCGCCAAGACAGACCCTCCGACGATTACACCCGCCGCCAGGCTGGCTTTCACAAATCCGCGCCTGCTCACTTTCACGTCCCACTCGGGCGCATCCGCCTTCGCAGCGGCGTGACTCCGGTTCTGCTTCCCCTTCCTGCTCACGTTGAGAAGGAGGAAAGGCCGTTATATTTCCCAATACCCGAACAAGTTCGGGTTGGGCGCTGTGTGGCCAGGAGGCACCTCGCGAGGGCGAAGAGGCAATTCGAGGGCATGGGTGCCGACGGCTACGCCAGGCAGGTTGCCTCCGTCAGGGCGAAGCTCGAAGCGTCGCCCCCGAAGAACACCCGAGAAGCCCTAGCCCTCGTCTGGTGACAGTTTTCCTAGAGGAAGCCAGCGGACACCATTGCCGTGAGCGTCAGGAGCATGAGCACGAGCTCGATCATGGATGAACGGCCGAGTGACCTCTGCGCGCTCGCGAGCTCATCCTGGGCCCCTCCGCCCTGGATCAGCGCCGAGAGCCGCCTACCTGCGGGGACCAGGGTCATGAGCGCGAATACGTAGGTCGCAAGGCCCAGGGATCCCCCTAGGGCAACTGACAGGCTCCAAGTGTCCAGTACTGGCGCGTCCCCCCAGGTCATGGCTACGAAAAGGGCCGCCCCAGAGACAAGGAGCAGCGGCACCACGAAGTTGAGGAACCGTTCCATCCTCGGGAGGAAGCGCGCCATGAACTCCGCTCTGGTCTGAGGAGAGAGGGCAGAGACGGCAGGGCCCAGGACCGCGAAGAACAGGACCGCCGAGCCTATCCACAGGACGGCGAAGAAGATGTGGAACCATGCGACGATGGCGATTACGAAGGGACTCAAGTAGCCTCCTTCCCCCGATTGACAGGGCGCCCTCCCCCGCGACCCGGGTGTGGCCCGGTTCTCCGGAAGCGGAAAGCTCGCTCAGGGGAGGCCACTGGAACCTCACCGTCCCTAGGCTGCCAGGGCGTCGACGAACCGCCTGATGGCGTCTTCGGCCACCTCATCCCTGCTGCTATAGCCTAGCTTTCGTACGACCTCGTCTAACTTCCCGGCTAGATCCCGGCGGATTTTGACGTTTGTGTATTCGGAGCGTTTCAACCCCAAGCCTCCTTAGAAGGGAGACCTCCTTCATCAGGTTCCCGTTGGACCCCGTCTGCGGCCATGGATGTGGCCCCCGTGTGGAAACTAGAAGACGAAAGGGGAAAAAGGATTGGGAGGGCCCTAGCCACGCTTCCTCACCGAGAGGGCGATGGCTACAAGGCCCAGCACTACGGCGACTACCAGCGCCGCGTACGACACGTCGCTCAGCGTTGCGACCTGTCCGTTTACGCTGCTGACGGTCGAGTCGATGGAACTGACTGTGCTTGTGAGACTGCTCAGCCCGCCGCTGAGTGAGGAGAGGGATAGTTGCGAGATCGTCGCGCCGACCACTGGGACGCTGACCGTGTGGTCGAAGGCGTTGTCGGAAGAGACCGACGTGCCGGTCGCGTTCTCTGCCAGGATTCCGAAGTGCTCGTTGTGCAGGACGTTCCCTGGGATGGTCGTGTCAGTCACTATGGCGGAGCCGTTTATGGCGCCGATCAGCATTATGCCCGTGGTCTGAGGGCCGAAGCCCGCGTTCCCGCTGATGATGTTCCCAATGACGTTTGTCCCTGAGACTAGGTCGCCCGGAGTGTTGCTGTGGACTACCACCCCCGGTATCAGGTTGTTGAGGACAGTGTTGTCGACAACGCTGTTGTTGATGGCAGAAGTATGGGGCACGTCCGCGGCGACCACTATACCTCCTGGGAGGCCGTTGACGACGTAGTTGCTGCTCACGACGTTGTTGATTACGCCCTCTCCTGGATTGTATGCAGCCACCACTATGCCGCACCCGCCCGCGTTGCCGATCACCGTGTTGCCGCTGACGATGTTTCCGATGCTTGGGTTCGGCGTCCCGCTGCCAAGGCCGCCGGGGTTGATGGGCCCGTCGTCGGCTACCCCGATCCCCCCGTCGGCAACATTGTTCACGACGGTGTTGGCCGCGACCGTGGAGTCGGAGGTTCCGGTAAGTTCGATGGCTTTGTTCTCCTGTATGCAGGGTGACGTTGGGACGGCCGGAGGCGCGGGACAGGCGGAGGGACTGAGGCCGTTGTTCGAGACCACATTGTATTCGATTGTGACCATGGACGAATCTTGGACGAAAATGCCGTGATTGTTGGCATGGGATACGGTGAGCCCTTCGATCACGGTGCCGCTGGCGGCCTGGCCTATGACCTCGATGCCGTAGGTCCGACCGAACGCATTGACCACGGTGTCAGAGGGCTGTGAACTGGCTGACTCGAGGGTGAGGCGCTTGGATATGTTCACCATCTCGTTGTATGTCCCGGGCTCGATGACAATCGTGGTGCCCGCGGCAGCAGAGGAGACTGCGTGCGAGATGGTAGCGTATGGGCTCGCCAGGGAACCGGTCCCCGTCGTGTCGCTGCCAGACGCGCTGACATAGACCAGCAGGGGTGCGCTCTGGGCGCTGACCCCGGTCGATAGGGCTGAGAGGGGACCGATGAATCCAGCGAAGAAGAGAATGGACAGAAAGAGTGTCGCTTTGACAGTACGTGTTTTCATCTTCGTCGCCATAACGGTGCCGAATTGTATAAAATGCCTGAGTTTCCGGTAATAAGGAAAACCGGTCCACCCCGCCTCGCGGGCTCTTCAGGAGGGACGGGCTAGTTTTCAACACCCAGGCTAAGAGGAGCATGGAGTACAAACTCCGCCCGTCCAACCTCCTACAGCGCGTGAAGAGGATCATCATCTTCGCAGACCACGCTCCCTGCCACAAGACCAAGAACGTGAAGAAGTTAATCCGGGAACGTCGTTCAGTCTTGAGGGTGAAGCTCCTCCCGAAAAAGGCGCCCAATCTCAACCCTGTCGAGAGGCTGGTGGACAAGCAAGTCAGCCGTCTGCACGAACCGGTCCCACTCGGACCTCGATGACGTGATCAAGCCATGGCCCAGATTCCTCACGAGATATCGACTGACCTAGGGAACCTGACTTGGCGGAGGCCACCCCAGGCTCGATGAAAGCCATGGTGAGCCAACCCCTGATCTGCCTCGTCTCGGCTCAGAGCAGCCTTGGACTGCGTCCCCCGGCCCGACGGGGTCCCGTGTGCAATCGTGCCTCGTTGGTCCGTCCTCCGCCGATTTCAGAGCCGTTGGCGTTCAGCCTTTGGGCTCGTGCAGCACCCCCCCACGCCTCAATACCTCCACGAAGCGCGGGTCTTTCCTCGCCCTGTCGTAGAGGGGGCTCAGCCGGATTTCCGACGCATCGAGCACGTGGCCATCCGCCGCCTTGAACATGTACTCGAAGAACATGTCCATGTCCCCCAGGGCGTGGTAGACGAACCCGGCGTAGGAGAGTGCCCCCACCCCCTTCTCGGGGTCGAGCTTCGTTATCATCTCGTGGGCGGTCTTGACGTCCCTCGTCAGGGCGGCCAGGCAACCCCTGTCGAGGTACGTGGGAATCAGCGTCGGCCCTATCCTCTCCAGCTCCTTCACAGCGCCCTCAGCCCCCGCGTAGTCTCCCTTGCTCACATAGTAGGCGAACATCCCATGGTAGGTACCGTAAGGCTCCAGGTGGAGCGTCTTCCTCCAGTGCTCCATGGCTTCCTCCCTCCTCCCCGCATAGAAGTACGCCATTCCTAGCCAATCTATCCCCCTGGGCGACAGGGGGTCGAGCTGGTACCCCTTCTCTGCGGCCCTGACCATCTCCCCGACGTCCCCTAAGGCGGCTGACGTGCGGGCGAGGGTGACGTATGTCTCGGCCAGGTTGGGATTGAGCTCTACCGCCCTCCTGAGCTCGCGCATCGTCCCCTCCAAGTCGTCGGCAAGGGACATGACCGTGGCTAGGCGAAAGTGGGCCTCCGCAAGCTCCGGGTCCAGCTCCAGGGCCCTCTGGGCGGCCGCCCGCCCATTCTCGAGGGCTTCCTGGATGCCGATGTACCCCCGGTTGGCGAGCCAGACGTAGCAGCCGGCCACCCCGGCATACGCCCTGGCGAAGGAAGGGTCCCTTTCAATGGCCCGCTGGAATAGGCGGAGGGCATCCCTCAGGGACGGCTCATCCAGTTGGTTTAGGAGCTGCATCCCCTGGAGATAGTCAGTGTAGGCCTCCACGTCCGTGGTCGGGCGCTTCTCCATGGCCGCCTTCTCCGAGGCCAGGAGTTGCACCTTCAGTTCCCCTGCCACCTTCTCAGCTATCTCGCTCTGGACGGCGAATATGTCGTCAAGGCTCCCGTCATAGTGGGAAGACCAGAGGTGCTCTTCAGTCCCCCCGTTGATGAGCTGGACAGTGACCCTGACCCTGTTCCCGGCCTTCCTCACGCTCCCCTCGACAAGAGCGCCGACTTCGAGCTCCTTCGCGATCTGTGATGCCTTCTTCTTCTCCCCCTTGTAGCTCATCGCCGACGTCCTCGCTATGACCTTGAGCTGCTTCACCTGAGCGAGCCTGTCGATGAGCTCCTCCGTCATACCGTCGGCGAAGTACTCGTCGCCGGGGTCTGGGCTCATGTTGGCGAAGGGGAGGACGGCCACCCTGTTCCCGTCGAACGGCGCCGTTGATGCGGGTGCTGTGCGCTCCCAGGGCATCACGGCCTTGTACACCGCGACGGGGGCGCTGACGTTCTTCAGAGGCTTCTCTCCCAGGAAGATGAAGGGAAGGTCGAACTTGTTCCTAACCTGGCTGTACACATCACCGGAGATGCAGACACCCCCCGCTTCGGCGAGGGGCTCGATCCGGGAGGCTATGTTGACCGCATCTCCGAGGATGTCGTTCTCCCTCTCCAGCACGTCCCCCACGTGAATCCCGATCCTGAGGGAAAGCGCTCCCCCCCTGGCGACCTTCCAGTCGTGCATGGTCTCCTGAACGGAGACTGCGCAGAGCATGGCGTCCAGGGCGCTTTTGAACTCTACGAGGAAGGCGTCCCCCATGGTTTTGATTTCATTTCCCCCGTGACTGCCGAATATGGGACGTATGAGCTTCCGGTGTTCTTCCAGCAGGCTGACCGTGTCTGACTCGCTTCTCTGAGTGAGCGCTGTATACCCTACGATGTCTGTGAACATGATCGCGGCCAGCCTGCGTCCGGTGTTGGACAACTGACGCATTGGGGGCGCCGGGCTCATTCAAAAACCGTCCCTCTTCAATCGGGCGGTGTCGCGGGCGCCTGATGGTCCTATGGGCCTAGATATTTTCGCAGGGATTCGACCAAGTTCCTAGCCGGATCCATTTGGATTCGTGCCCTTTGCGAGGGCTGTCTGCGGGCCCGACGGAGCCCGTCTTGAGGCTCGCCAGCCGGGGCCAACATTATTCTTGCCAGATCGTGGATCCGCTTGATTTCCTAGGCGAGCCCTAGAACGAGACTCGACGGCGCAAAAGCCTGCGCCATAAGACTCCCCCCTGCACCTGTTTCCAAGACACCCTGATTCTGGCGCCAGCTATCAAACCGAGCCCACAACGAGGTAGTTGAATCCGGGCCGGGAGGGGCCAGGACCCATGTGGGTTCGAACCCGTTCTCATAAGGAGGCGGGATAGGCGGCAATGCGCTTCCCTGTCCCGTGCCTACGCCGTTAATAGAGTTCGGAAAACCTTGCTGCGGCAGATTCGCGGTGCCCGGCGACGTGGTTGGCGGCGGGGGCACA
>JAFMAW010000037.1:0-3716 GCA_029784795.1 Nitrososphaerota archaeon
ATCAGGCCATTCATGGTTGCGGTCACAGACTCTATTTCTGCAGTAGCGTGTGTGGTGTTCTCGGCGAGCTTCTTGACTTCGTCGGCGACCACGGCGAAGCCCCGACCCGCCTCTCCGGCGCGCGCAGCCTCGATGGCAGCGTTGAGCCCCGGGACCACCTGGTCAGCGTCCTCGACCGCGAGGGCGCCCCCCGGGCAGAAGTCCACCTGGACGTCGACCACTACCAGCGCCGGGCGCAACGGCGTCACCTCCAGATGAGGGCGGGGGTCGCCCCCCTGAGCTGGTCCAGGTCGCCCCTGATCCTGGCTCTGAGCGTCTGGATGTCCTGGAAGCTCCCCACCAGCTTCCCGCCCTTCAGGACCTGCCTCAGCATTGGGGTGGAGCCCCGAGGCCTCGGCGAGCCCTCGAGAGCCACGGTGTCCCTGAAGCCTGCGGCCCTGTAGACCGCCTTCCGCCCTCCCAGCCCGCCCCTCTTCGCCCTGAATTCCCTTTTAGCCGCTATCTCGACCTCGACTATCTTCGCGCTCAGGTCGATGACCGGGGGATAGGCGACCGCTGTCCCCACACCGTAGCCGTCGACGATGGGGTTGAGCTTCCCCATCGCTTCTTCGTCGAGCCGCCCAGAGGCTATGATCTTGACGTCCTTCCCCCCGCGTATGTCCAGCTCCCAGCGGACCTCTTCGGCGATCTTGGTGAAGTCACCGCGCCTCGACGCCGGGGTGTCCAGCCTGACCCCCCAGAGCTTGGAGCCGAGGACTTCGAGGGCTTTGATGGACTCCGCCTTCTCGTCCCAGAAGGTGTCGACGAGCGCGACCCGGGGGGTGCTCCTGGGCACGGTCTCGTCGAAGAGTCGCCATGCCTTCTCCTGGCTCCCCAGTATCTGGACGAGGGCGTGCGGCATCGTCCCGGACGGCTCAAGGCCCAGGAGCCTCGCCCCCAGGACGTTTGAGACGCCGTCGAAGCCGGCCACATAGCACGCCCGCTCCACCAGGGGGGCGAGGGCTGGGTGCACCCTCCTGGTGCCGAAGCTAAGGAGGAGCTTCGAGCCCGCGGCCTGCCTGAACTTTGCCGCCCTAGTCGAGATGCTGGTGGATGAAGAAAGGAGGCCCAGCAGCGGAGTCTCATACTCCGCGAAGTCAGAGTATCTGCCCTCGATGGTAAGGAGCGGCTCGTAGATGGCGGTGCTCCTGTCAGCCACGAAGACCGACCCCTCGTCGAAGGCCCAGACGTCCACCGGGAGCCCCTCCAGCAGCTTGGCTGCTTCGTAGACGCCGGTGAGGACCCCCCAGTTGTCGGGGTAGGGGACGTCGCGCGCGAAAATCTCCATGACCACCCTCGTGTCGATGTTGTTCCGCCTGAGGACCTTCTTCGTGTGAAGGAAGTAGGCGTCGGTGGTCGCAGCTGTCCTGATCTCCTTCTCCGTGGCCAGCCAGAAGAGCCGGTCGTCCAGGTCGGTGCGGGGCATTGGGACCAGGGAGGGGACCGGCCGGAAAAAGGGTTTCCCCTGGCCGCGAGGTGGAGGAGGGCGACTAAGCCTTAAACGCGGAAGGCGTCAGGGCGGAAACCGGTGGGCCGGTAGTTCAGCGGTACGAACGTCCGCCTCGCACGCGGAAGGTCGGGGGTTCAATTCCCCCCCGGTCCACCTTCCGGTTGTTCCTAGCGTCCGTTAGCTCCCTGATACGATAGGGCACCAGCGCGAAGGCCGAGACCTCGACCCTCGTGGCCGCCGCTGCGACGGTGTCTAAACGGTCGGAGAAGGTTCAGCGCGGAAAAGGATGGCCTCAGCAGGCTCTGCCTCGGGAAGCCCGAGCTGCTTGCCCAGGTCGGCCCTCAGTCCCTTGTACCTGTTCCTGACCGTGACCTCGGTGACGCCGGACGCCTCCGCTATCTCCTTCTGGGTCTTTACCTCCCCCTCCATCACCCCTGCGAGGTAGAGGGAAGCTGCCGCCAGCCCCATGGGGGACTTGCCGGCGGAAATTTCCCTTTCCTCGGTTATCCTCACTATCTCGATGGCCTTGCGCGCGACCTTTTCGGACAGCCCCACCCTGGAGGCGATTCTGTTGACGCTCCGGGCGGCGTCGGCCACGGGCATCGTCAGGTCCATCTCCCTCAGGAGAATGCGGTAATCCCTGGCTACTGCCTTCTTCTCCAGGTTGTTGGCCGCCGCGATGTCCTTGAGCGTCCTGGGCGTCTCAGTGTCCCTCATGGCCGCGTATAGCGCGGCAGCGGTGATGCCTATTATGGAGCGTCCCCTGAGGAGGCCCCTCTCGAGCGCCTTCCTGTAGATGTAGGCCGCCCTCTCTCTCACCGCCTGGGAGGTGCCGAGCTTGTCTGCCATCTTCTCGAGCTCACGCAGGGCGATGCTGAGGTTCTTCTCTTGGGCGCCGAAGGCCGGGGAGCGGTTGTCCCACTTCCTCAGCCTGTCAATGGTGGTGCGCATGGGCGATGCGAACGACCTGCCTGAGGCGTCCCTGTTCGAGCTGCCTATCATGGTGGAGAGACCCATGTCCCTGTACGTGATGGACGTTGGGGCACCGGCGCGGGCCCTGTCCTGCCCCTTCTCGTCGCTGAAAGAGCGCCACTCCGGCCCCTGGTCGATCGACTTCTCGGTTATGACGAACCCGCAGTTACCGCAGGTGAGTTCGCCGGTGTTGACGTCCTCTACCAGCGTCCTCTTGCCGCAGTGGGGGCATCTATCCGAAACCTGGAGCGCCGAAGTTCTAGAATATCTCATGGTATAACTATACAACTAACCGGTGGTATCCCTATATAAGCATGGTAGTATTCCCGTAGTTAGTTACCACTCCTGAGTTTACCAATGGAGTATGAGTCTATAGGGTTCCATGAAGCGTCGTCCGCTTCAACCAGGTGGTGGCTGGCGGAGAGGGCAGTCCGGCGGCGACCCAGGCATCTACGGGTCGGCTGGAAGCAGACGCCAGCAAGGGAATGGAGGATTGCCCGGAGAACTTGGTCTCCACCGTCCCTTCTCCTCACCCTCGTTGAGCGCCTGGCGCGCTATGGTCGGGGTGGGACCAGCGACACCCCCGAAGACCAGCGCCTCCTTGGGGCATCTCGGCCATGACTATGGCTGTCTCGCTCAGGGTGATCATGCCCCCCGATGATCGCGCAGAGGCCGACGGCCGATGCTATTGTTGGCGTCTTTCTGCGCGTTCTCCGCTCATGGCCAGCCGCCGGGCTGCATCAGGCAGGGCGGGGGTCTGCCGTCTCCCCGGCCGCGTGTGGTGAGGGGAGGTCCCTTCCCGGCACCACATAGAGCGAGATCTCGTCTTTCGAATCCCTCGACGTCGGGGACCAGTCGTCGAACGTCCAAACGTAGGAAACCACCCTGGCCCCGGGCTTTAGCTCAGAGAGGAGCTTCGCCTTCAGCCGCCGGTTCGCTCCCTTGGATAGGAAGAGAGTGACCACCGTCGCTTCGCTGAGATCCACGTGAAAGAAGTTCCCCCAGACCACCCTCACCTGGCCCTTGAGCCTGTGAACGCCTACCGCGAACCTGGAGAGTAGCACGCGGATTGGGTCAGCCTCCACCCCGACAGCTCTGGCGTGGTAGGTCTTCGCCGCCTCCACTATGATCCTCCCGTCCCCTGAGCCGAGGTCGTACACAACGTCCGAGGGCCCGGCGTCGCACATTTCGAGCATCTTCCTCACCTTCCGCCTCGAGGTGGGCTGCCAACCCGCGCCGATGGATGCTGACCACA
>JAFMAW010000037.1:3726-8000 GCA_029784795.1 Nitrososphaerota archaeon
GGCGGAACGCTCGTGAAGAAATCATCGTCCCAACGATGTTGCTGGACCCATGCACCCCGTTTAGAAAGTCGAAGACCAGCGCCAGGGCGATGAGCGCCCACCCAAGAACAGCGGCCAATCTGGTCCGCGGAGGGAGCACCGGAGATAAGGCTGTTTCGAGAGGCGTCTCGGGCGGCGGGTCGGCTCAGCTGTTCGAAGCTTTTCTCACGAGCTGAGTGCCGCAGATGGGGCACGTGGTGAGCTTCGGGTTGGTGTAAGTCTTGCCGCACCCCCTGCAGTACATCTTCCAGGTGGTGTTCTTCCATTCCCCTCCCTTCAGGGAGGTCGGAGCCAGTGGGATGGAGAGGACTTCGGCGACGTTCCGGATCGCAAAGTCGTCGGAGACGAGGCTCACCCCGCCTTCGCTCTTCTTCAGGTCGAGCCCCAGGGCCAGGAGCGAGAGGTCGGTCTGGGACAGGGCCCGGATGTCCCCGGTCTTCGCTGCCGTCGCCTTCACCTGGCCGAGCGACTCTTGGGAGGGCTCAGTAACCTGCACCCTGGTGTGGATGAGGGAGGACCCGACACTGTGGTGTTTCACCTCTTCAAGAACCAGGTATGTCGTGTAGTACCGCCCGTTCCCCTGGTATGGTATCCCTGCGTAGAAGGCCGTGGAGTCGAGGACGTATGCCGGGTCAGACAATTGGGAGTGCCTTCAAAGAATCAATCTTGCCCTGGGGATGAATGCTCGTCAGTCTTTGGCGTCGTCAATAGCTCGTGCGATTGGTCTGCCGGGTGAGACATTTATTTAGCTTCCCTCGCGAGGCAGGCCTGCTTATCCTTGAGCAGACCAGCGGAACTTGGCAGTGTTAAGGAAGGTAGCTACATCATTATCGATGATGAACCGTGCAAGGTCGTGAGCCGCGAACACTTCAAGCCCGGGAAGCACGGGAGCGCCAAGGTGAGGCTGGTCGCTATCTCTCTGTTCACCGGGTCGAAGAAGAGCTACGTCTCCCCGGCAGAGTCCAGGGTCGACATACCGATGATCGACAAGAGGTCGGGTCAGGTTACCACCATCATGGATAACACTGTGCAGATTATGGACCTCCAGACCTTCGAGGTCCTTGAGACCGCCAAGCCCAGCGCGGAGGAGATGGCCGAGCTCAACGGCACCCTCGCGCCCGGCGCCGAGGTGGAGTACTGGACGATGCTGGGCCGGAACAGGATAATGCGAATCAAAGGCAGCAGCTGAAGTCCGGCGCCTTCAAAGCTCCTAGAAAGCGCGTTCAAATCTGTAGGTTTAACCTCGGACCGGCGGCCTTGTCCGTCGATGAAAAATTCAACGAAGAGGATAGTCCCTCTCACAGCGCTCGCAGTGCTTCTCCTATCACTGGCACCAATGGTCAATGCGTCCACGCTAACCGTCGACCTCAACCCGCAGACGCAGACTGCGAAAGTCAACAGCGTCAGCGTCACCAAGATCGTCTTCACGTATCCTGCCAACTCCACGATTTCGAATTTCCTCGAGAACGTGAGCTCTTCGGTCAAGCTCAACTCTTCATACACCGGCGGAACAGGCGTCCAGGAGCTTCAGGGTAGCTTCGACAACGAGGACAACCACATCTCCGTGCAGAACATGACCGTCGCCCTCGACTATTCCGCGAAGGGCAACTCCACAACGCTCGTCATCAACAAGCTGACCAACGTCACCTCCTGGGTCACCGGCGTCTTCAAGGTGGTCAACGGGACGGTGCAGGCGGACCTCGGCTGGCGGGCCTTCGTGGTCCGTGGGGCCATGAACCTGGATATGCACGACCACATGGTGGACATCAACATGGTCGGATCGACCGTCCAAGATTCGCTCTCCACCCACGCCTTCGCCCTCGGATTTCTTCTGAGCGCCTTCGGCGGGAGCAGCGTCTGGAACAGCCCGACCCTCAATTTCACGGCACTGAACACTCCGCTGAGCACCTGGACCAAGAACTACGACGCGGCCACCAACACTACCACATTCGAGAAAGCCATCTCCGGCCAGTCGACCTTCTCGGCGTCCTTCGACGAAAACGGCCAGCACTACACCCTGTCTGAGGTCTCTGACCCTACGGGCGTGGTGGCGGTTCATGGCTATGCCAACGCCCAGGGCAACTCCCTAGTCATCGCGCCGGCCCCTGCGACATCGGCAGACGTCTTCGCTGCGGGCGCCTCCATAGCTGTAGTGGCGGCGGCTGCGGTCGGATATCTGTACTTCAGGTCGCGGAAGCCGAAACCCTCTGGGAGCGCTCCTCTACCCATCTAGGCGGAGGGCCCCTCCGGGCTCTCCGTTCCGATTTTCTTGAGGGGAGACCTCTGGTCTCGCTCCGAACAGGCAACTCTTGGGCGTGAGGAGGCCCCGAGCTTCGCAGCCAGAGCCCTGATGGATCACCGGAGTACGCTCCGAGAGGACCACCCATCCGTTCGCAAACTCGAGGCCAGGCGACTTTAGATAGTAGCGCGCCGGGGTAGCCCCAGAAACGATGCGGGCTTCTGGAAAGGTGGTTGTGGCTATACTGATCGGAGCCATAGCTTTCGGGCTTTTCATCGGGTACCTCGCGTATACCAACGCCCTCTTCCCTCAGAAGCAGGCATCGTTCGGGAACTACGCTACTGTGGTCTCGACTTATTTCAACGGGACGGAGGTGGCATTCAACGTCCGCTGGGACAATGCTAGCGCCCTCCCTCTCAAAGTACAGCTCACTTCTACCGTATCTACCCAGGCGGACTCTCCGGTGTGCATGGCGGGACTGTCGTCGGTGACGAGCGGGCAGATGCTGTTCTTGCCGTTCGCGGTGAGCCCCCCCTCGGGGACGCTCGCGAACGTAGACCTGTCCATTGCGGCCAAGGATTTGGCCACCGGGAACCAGTTCACTATCATCTACAACCTGCACAACATCACCGCGGACAATGCGACCATCACCCCCATCGGCCCCATCTGCGAACTCCCACCTGGGACGAGCGGCTGAACGGGCCCAGCAGTCCATTCGACCAGGAACCAGGCTGCCCAACAGCGGCAGCCTGCGTGGAACCACGCGGGTATCCTGTGCCGAGGGGCCGCTCGGAGCGCGCGCAATCAGATTAGAAGCTGGGCACGGCGAGTCGCCACCCCGGCCTGGTCCAGTAATTCGACCTCCCGCCTTATCCTGTAGCGAACGAGCCGCGAGAGGTTGTAGGCCATCGCCCTCAGGCCCACCCCCAAGATTTTAAATGCGGGTGAACGAGAGTTCGTTCTGACGCCCAGTCGGCGTGTCGAAAATGCTACGGTGCCCAGACGGCTTACGGGAGCCACCCGATCGATTACCATTGTCGCGCTGCGAAACCCGGGGAAACCGGAGCCCCGCTCTCCTGAGAGCGTGCCCGAAAGTATCGCGCCAGCGTGGGCTGTCTTGCCACCCTGAGGTCTCGGCCAACGGGCGGCCCGAGCCGCAGGTCCAGGAGCCTGTCTGAAAATGCCGATGGTCGTTGAGCTCTTCTGGGGCGTGGCGGTTTCGATGGCTGCCGCGACCGCCTGGCTGGTGAAGAAGGCATCCAGGGTGGTGACGCTGTACGACGCGTCGGTCATGCTGTTCCTTCTCACCATGATGCTCTCCATGCTGGTGGGCGCGGTGTACTACCTCTACGCCCCGAGCATCACCACGCTGTTCGTCCTCCTCGCGGCGAATATGGTCTCCATGAGCATCTTCGTGATTCCCATCGTCGCCTCGCTCATGTACGGAGGCAAGAAACTGGAGGACTTCGGGGGGATCCGAGGGCTGACGATGGCTGGCGCATTTCAATTGACCGCGGTCGCGCTGGTGGTCACCTCCGAGGTCTTCATGGGGTGGGCCTTTTCCCTCGCGTCTGGCGCCATACTCCCAGCCGGAGGCGGGGCAGGGATCTTCTCTGCCTTGGTCAGGTCGATCAGCTCGTATTGGTTCGTATTCACCATGGCCGGGGAAATGGCTGTCACGGTCTACATCCTGAGGGACAGGCTCCAGAAGGCGGTGTGGACCGTCGTCGGGGCACAAGTGCTCATCATGCTATTCTCGCCTACAGCGATAGATTCCCCCGGATGGGCGCGGTATTCCGCCTACGCTGGCAGCGCGGTCATGATCGTGCTCTTCGTCTACATCTTCGAGTTCCTGTACAAGAATCGGAGCCTGGACCGACGGACTTCGGACTACCTCGTCCTGATAATGATGGCATATGGGATAATGATGGCCGGGATTTTCTCCTGGCTGCTCTTTGGGAACGAAGATGCCTTCTCGCTGTCCCTTATTGTCGAG
>JAFMAW010000038.1 GCA_029784795.1 Nitrososphaerota archaeon
CGTCTTCGCGAATTTGCGGAGGCCGTGGTCACACTTGAAGGGTCTCCCGTCGTTCACAGTCCTCACCCCCGCCCTCTGCCAGAGCCTGAGGATTGTGGTCCTCATAGCATGCTCGTTGACCGGATGGGGGACCGCCGGGGAGGCCTTCTTCTGCCTCCTGTCACCCTGGTAGTCGAACTTGTCCCGGAAGAGGAGAGAGTCAGAAGCCAGTCTCTCCCCGACTCTTTCCCTGCTCGCCAGGTAGTCCTTTATCGCGTCGACGCACTCCGGCGTTCCGAATGTCTGGTACTCCTCCTGCTCCCCGGCGTAGACTGTTATCCTGCCGAGCCCCGACTTGAGGTACTCGATATCATTCAGTTTTAAGCCCGGGAGGGCGCCTATCCTGAGACCCCCCGACGCCATAATCAGTATTGCGGCCCTCTCCCTCGGAGACGCCAGCTTCAGGGCAGCCCTCACCTACTCCGCCGTGGGGGCCCTGTCCTTCGCCACCGTCTTCCCGGCCGGAGTCACCGAGCGAATCTTCTTCCAGTTGAACTGCACCTCCTCAAAGTCAAAGAAGGATTTGAGCGTCGAGACAGATCCGTTAATCGTGGCCGGGGAGACCCCGTCCCGCCTCCGTACGATGGCCGCAATCAGCTCGTTCTCCGCCGCCCTCCTGTCCGCCCTCGCCCTCTCCAGGAGCGAGTCGGGGTCGGGGACCAGGAGCCTCTTCATCTTCGGGTATCCTTTTCTAGTCGCCTCCGCTCTTCTGGATGCGGCGAACTCTTCCAGTATGACACGTCACCTGGCGAGAAATCTAGAAATCCCATTTAAGGAGCACACAAAATCATGAGGGTAAAGCTCCTGGACGCCGCAAAGAACCTTGAATGGTATGCCACCGTCGCTGGCAGTCCGCCAGAGACGTTAAACGCCTTCGGAAGGCAGGAGGTCGCAGCCAAATCGGCAGTGCCTGCCGTCATCACTGGAGGAAGCGTTCATGGTCTTAAATGACCATAAACCGAGAACGGTTGAAGAGCGTCCTCCGGCTCCTCGGGGCGATCCGGCCCATGCTAATCATCGAAGTGAACAGGGCAGATGTGATGATGGAATTCTGCATGAGCCGATTGTCTCATCACCGCCGCAAAGGCAGGAGGTTCACTCACAGCGAGCTAAGACTATATAGCGCTCTCAAGCGGCTGAACCAAATAGGAGGTGTGAAGAAACGCCAACACACGGAAGTCTGACTAAGGCGGGTAATCACCACAAAGGTGGCCTGAAGTCAGAAGTCAGACTCCCAAACTAGAGGGTAAACCAAAGGACAGCAAGATACCCAAAGTCAGGAACAAGCGGACCTACGAGAAGCGCTTCACCCTGAAGCGCAAACCTGGCCAGAACTGGATGCGCCAGTGACAGAACAGGGACTCAGTCTCGAGGACGCAGTCTCCCATGTAGCGGAGCTCATATCGAAGGGCGACGTTCGAACCCGGCGCGACCTGGAGAAGGCTAAGAAGCGCGCCGCCTCGCTCTACGGCCTCGACAGGTATCCGTCCAACTCGGAGATCATCGCAAGGCTCCCCCGCGCCATGACCGGAGCGCTCCAGGAGCTCCTCAGGGTCCATCCGAGGAGGAGCGCGTCCGGCATAGTCGTCGTAACCGCGTTTTCCGCGCCGTTTTCATGCCCCCACGGCACATGCGTCTTCTGCCCTGGCGGCCCGCGCCTCGGGACCCCGCAGTCCTACCTCCCGCGCAGCCCCGGGATGAAGTCGGCGCTCTCGGCAGAGTTCGACCCGTTCCTGCAGGTGAGGAAGTGCCTGGCGAAGTACGGAGCCAACGGCCACGAGACCGACAAGGTCGAGACGATCATCGAAGGGGGGACGTTCATAGCCGTGGACGAGGGCTACCAGAGGGGGTTCGTCAAGGGGGTCTACGACGGGCTCAACGGCTCGGTGTCCGCGGACCTCGAGGGCGCGCAGGCCCTCAACGAGTCTGCGGAGAGCAGGTGCGTCGGCCTGACCCTGGAGTCGAAGCCCGACTGGTGCAGGCCCAGGGACGTCGACCTCATGCTGAGCTACGGCATCACGAGGCTCGAGATAGGGGTCCAGAGCCTCCGCGACGAGGTCCTCGAGAAGAGCAACAGGGGGCACACGGCCGAGGACTCCGCCAGGGCGTTCCAGGTCGCAAGGGACGCGGGGCTCAAGGTGACCGCCCACATGATGCCCGGGCTCCCGGGGGCGACCCCCGACGGAGACCTGGCCGACCTCCGCCGCCTCTTCGAAGACGAGGCGTTCAGGCCCGACATGTCCAAGCTCTACCCGACCCTGGTGGTCCCGGGGACCGCCCTTGCGCGCCAGTTCGACGCAGGGAAGTACGCGCCCTACGGCCTGGAGACGGTGGTAGAGCTGCTCAGCGAGATGAAGAGGTTCGTCCCGCCCTGGCACAGGATAATGAGGATACAGAGGGAGATCCCCGCCGACGAGATCGAGGGGGGTGTCAAGGACGGCAACCTCAGGCAGCTGGTCCTGAGGAGGGCCGAGGAGAAGGGGGTGTCGTGCAGGTGCATCAGGTGCAGGGAGGTCGCCCTGAGGGGCCCCGGGGAGCTGGAGGAGGACGACGCGCTCGCGTTCAGGCAGGTCAGGTACGCCGCTTCTGAGGGGACGGAGGTCTTCGGGTCCTTCGAGCTGGAGAGGTCGGGGGTCATCGCAGGGTTCGTCAGGCTGCGCGCCCCGTCGCCGTCGGCTCACAGGAAGGAGATGGCGGGGGCCGCCGTGGTCAGGGAGCTGCGGGTCTACGGGAGGGCGGTCAGGCTCGGGGGGCGCGAGGATGGCGCCTGGCAGCATCGCGGGCTGGGGGCCGCGCTGATGGGACGGGCCGAGGAAGCGGCGGCGTCGGAGCTGGGGGCGAAGACGCTCCTGGTCACCAGCGCGGTCGGGACCAGGGGGTACTACCGCGGGCTAGGGTTCGAGAGGGAGGGGCCCTACATGTCCAAGCGGCTTCGCTAATCCTTTAAGACTGAAGAGGGGTGGTGGCATTCGCATGGGCGACCTCTCGGGCTACAAGGGCGCCGCCCTCCGGTTCCTCGAAAAGGCCGGGGCCGCGGTGGGCGACGTGCTCGAGGTCAGGGCCACCTGGGGGACGGTCACCGGGACCCTGGTCCCCAGATACCTCTACGGCGACGGCGAGCACATCGTGATCAAGCTGAAGTCTGGATACAACGTCGGGTTGAGCCTGGGTGACCTGTCGGGGGTCAGGGTCGTCGCCAAGGGGGACCGGCCTTCCTTTTCGCCTCCTCAGCCCCCGAAGCCTTCGAAGGACCTCCCGAAGGTGCTGGTGATCGGCACCGGCGGGACCATAGCGAGCAGGATCGACTACCGGACAGGCGCGGTAAGGCCGGCGGTGACGTCCGAGGAGCTCCACGCCATGGTCCCCGAGCTCTCGCAGGTCGCCAGGGTCGAGCCAGAGATAATGTTCGACATACTGAGCGAGAACATCACCCCCGCCCACTGGACAAGGCTGGCGCGCAGGGTCGCGAAGGCGGTGGACGAGGGGGCGGACGGCGTGGTGGTCACCCACGGGACCGACACGCTGGGCTACACCGCGGCAGCCCTGAGCTTCGCCCTGGCGGGGGTCCCCATACCTGTGGTGCTGGTCGGCGCCCAGCGGTCCCCGGACAGGCCGTCGTCGGACGCGCCTCTGAACCTGATCGCGGCGGTGAGCGTGGCCGGCACCGCGAGCTTCTCCGGTGTCTACGTCGCCATGCACCAGGGGGAGAGCGACGACAAGATCGCGCTGCACCGCGGGACCAGGGTGAGGAAGAACCACACCAGCAGGCGGGACGCCTTCGAGTCGGTGGACGTCCCCCTCGCGGCGGTCTGGGGGAGGGGCGGGCTGGAGCACGTCGCAGACGGGCTGCCTCCGAGGGGGCGCGAATTCAAGCCGAGCCCGAGGTTCGACGGCGCGGCGGCGCTCCTGAAGTTCTATCCGTCGATGCCCGGGGGGCTGGTGAGGGCCGCCAAGAGGGCGGGCGCGAAGGTCATAGTCATGGAGGGGACGGGCCTCGGCCACGTGAGCAAGGAGGTAGCCAAGGAGCTGAGGCTGTTCATCAGGTCCGGGGGGGTGGCGTGCATGACGTCGCAGTGCGTCCGGGGGAGGCTGGACCTCAGCGTCTACGACACCGGGAGAGACCTGACGCGCATGGGGGTCCTCCCGCTGGGCGACATGCTCGCCGAGACGGCGCTGGTGAAGGCGATGTGGGTGCTGGGGACCGGGGCGAAGGGGGAGAAGGCGAGGAAGCTGATGGCCGAGGACCTGGCGGGGGAGACCACAACCCGCACCTTCCCAGGATAGGCGGGGAGCTGATGGAAGCGCTCCTCGTCGGCCTGGAGATACACCAGCAGCTGGCATCAAGCACCAAGCTGTTCTGCGCCTGCCCGCAGGTGAAGACAGAGGAGTTCCCCGGCAAGTTCGAGAGGAGGCTGAGGCCGGCCCAGAGTGAGACGGGCCACCTCGACCCGGCCGCGGTGTTCGAGTTCGCCAAGGGGAGGTCCAACCTCTACTTCTGGAGCCCGGAGTCCTCCTGCCTGGTGGAGGCGGACGAGGAGCCGCCGCACCCGCTCAGCCGCGAGGCGCTGCACGACTCCCTGCTGATCGCGGCCGCCCTCGGCTCCCACCTGATGGGGGAGGTGCACGTGATGCGGAAGATAGTGATCGACGGCTCGAACACCACGGGGTTCCAGCGGACCGCGGTGGTCGGCCTCGGGGGGTCGTTCAAGGTGGACGGCGTGAGGGTAGGGGTCCAGTCCGTGACTCTGGAGGAGGACGCGGCCCGGATCCTCGGCGAGGACGACGCCTCGCGACGCTGGGGGCTCGACCGCCTCGGGGTCCCCCTGGTGGAGATAGCGTTGGAGCCCGTCGAGGGGGACCCTGAGCTCGTCGGGCGGGTCGCGCTCCACCTTGGGAGGGTCCTGAGGTCCACGGGCAAGGCGGCCAGGGGCCTGGGGACCATACGCCAGGACATGAACGTCTCCCTTGGGGGCGGGAACGTCGTGGAGGTGAAGGGGGTCCAGAAGCTCAACCTGCTCCCCAAGGTGGTGGAGTACGAGAGACGGAGGCAGTCGATGCTGAGAAGGGTCGCGGAGAAGCTCCGGGAGAATGGGGTGCAGAAGGTGGCCTGCTCCTCGGCCGACGCCACAGGGGCCCTGCGGGGCTCTGCGTCGCCGGTGGTTTCCAGGCTGCTGTCGGGAGGTTCCAAGGCAGTGTGCATAGCCGCCCCGGCGCTCGGTGGCCTCCTGGGGTGGGAGCCCGAGCCTGGCGTGCGCCTGGGGAAGGAGCTGGCGGAGGTGGCGAGGGCGAACGGCCTGGGCGGGGTCATCCATTCTGACGAGTTCGAGAAGCAGGGCATCCCGCAGGTCGAAGACGCCGCGCTCAGAAGCGCCCTCGGGCGCGGCAGGGGAGACGCCCTCGTGCTCGTAATCGGCGGGGCGGAGGCCGTCGACAGGGTCGTCCCGCTCCTGGCGGCCAGGCTGTCCGCCTGCGTCGACGGCGTCCCGGCCGAGACCAGGGCCCCGACGGACGGAGGGGAGACTAGGTACATGCGCCCCAGGCCAGGCTCGCAGAGGATGTACCCTGAGACCGACATACCCGACATCGTCGTCACCGAGGCGGAGGAGGCGGAGCTCGCCCGGGAGGCGCCCGAAGACTGGCGGTCGAGGGTCGCGCGCCTGGAGCGGGAGCGGTCGCTCAGCGGGGACATGGCCCTCAAGCTCTACGACGCCGACGAGATCGAGAGGTTCGAGGAGCTCGCCGGGCGTCTCAGGCTCGAGCCGTCGTTCATCGCCTCGGTCCTGGTAGACCTCCCTGCGAGGCTGTCGAGGGAGGGGGTCGCCGAAGCAGGCTACGCGCCCTCTGCCCTGGCCCTGGCCCTGGACGCCGTCGCGGCCGGGAGGGTGGCGAAGGAGGCGGTCCCGGACGTCCTGAGGACCGCCTGGGAGAAGCGCACGACGATCGAACAGGCAGCCGTGGACCTCGGCCTGGAGCGCGTCGACGAGGCACGCCTGGCCGACATCCTCGACGACCTGGTTTCAAGGCAGGCCGCGCTCATCAGGGAAAAGGGGGACGCCGCGTTCTCGCCGCTGATGGGCGACGCCATGAAGGAGGTCCGGGGGAAGGCCGACGGCGCCCTGGTGGCACGCCTGCTGAGGGAGAAGATGGCCCGGGTCTCGCGCGCGCCGGGCTAGGGCTCAGCGTCCAGCACCGTCTGTCCGGCATGCAGGGCGGAGTACGGCGGCCGCTTCTCGTCGAGCGCCCGTATCCTAGAGTCGACGTAGTCCAGCTGCCCGGCCAAAAGCTTCCGATAGGCCCTGAAGAGCCTCGCCTGGTCTCCCGCCGTGGCGCCGTCTATCGACTTCACCGTCCGCGCGAACGCTCCCCCCGCCGCCTCCATGGAGTGGTCCAGGGACCTCTGTATCGCCGGGGTCGCCTTCTCGATGGACTTCTGGGTCGTGACCACGGCCTTCTCCATCGCCTCCACCACGGACTTCAGCGCCTGCCTGGGGGTGCGGGGTCGGGGCTCGGCGCCCAGCTCAGGTCCTCTCCTCGGACAATGCTATGCGAGTCATGGACGCTGCGCGCGAGCGCCAGCGATTTGAATCTACGGAGTTGAACGCCCCCGGGGAGGCGGCACGGGCGCCAGGGGAGCGGAGTCAGCCTCACAGCAGTTTTTATAAAACTCGATCGAGCGGTCACACTGCGGCAGGCAGGCGATCGCGATAGTCTTCAGCACGTACGCCAACTTTTACCTCGGCCTGAGTTTGGGGTTCATAGCTACCATGGCCATAGCGGCGGCGCTGAACAGGTTCGGGGACGCGATGTTCAGGCGCGGGGTCGCCAGGCCCTTCTTCGTGTGGGGGCACAGGCTGCACCACAGGAGCGTCCTTTACCGCGCGGTCCCCTTCGCCTACTTCGCCGTTTCGGTGCTCCTCCTGGCGGGCTACGTGCACATCGTGTGGAGCCTGCTCTGGACAGGACTGGCCGGGACCGCCCTGGTGGCGGTGGACTGCCTGATCATGGACATGGCCATGGACTACGCCCTCAAGGGACGGGGCAGGTGGCTCCTCAAGCACGAGTTTCTCTACGCAGCGGTCCCTATCTACGCCGTCTCGATGCTCCTGAGATGAGCGGTCTAGCGGTCCTCGGCCCGGGACATCTCGTCTGCCAGCTCCAGGTCGTCCCCCTCCGCCCTGGCCCTGAGGCCGGCGGCCGCGCCCTTCCTGTCTCGGGGGGGCCTGTTCTGCCCGAGCTTCCACTTGCCTTCGAGGGACGTGACGCGGACCTCGAAGCCGACTATGGCCTTGAGCTCCCGGTCGATGTAGCCGGTAGGCGCGTCCGACACACGCCACGGAGACCCCGAGGGCCCCTCGAACTTCTCCGTGAGCCGGGTGACCTGCTCCCGGAGGCGACGCTCGTCTGTAAAGAACGACACAGGGCCCCTGGCGTGGACTGCTATGTAGTTCCAGGTGGGGACCATCTCACCCGTGGCCTTGCTGCTCTCGTACCACCTCGGCGAGATGTAGGCGTGGGGCCCGACGAAGATGGCGAGGCCCTCCGTCCCCGGGATGGTGTCCCTCCACTGGAGGTTCCCCCGGGCGATGTGGCCCACGACCGTCCCGCGCTCGCCGTCGCCCCTGTCGACCAGCATCGGAACGTGCGAAGCCGAGGCTCCTTTCCCGGTCGTGGTCACCAGGGTCCCAAACGAGATCCTGTCGATGGCGTCGAAGATCACCTCCTCCCTCTCCTCGCGATACCACTTCGGGACGTACATGCGTCCCCGGTCCCGCCTGGCGGATAATAGGGGCTTCGGGGCGCCCAGCCTGGGTCGCCGGTCGAGACAGGCCGCACGCGCTCCAGGGGGACCGAGATGCTCCTCC
>JAFMAW010000039.1:0-545 GCA_029784795.1 Nitrososphaerota archaeon
GAGGATAGGCTTGGGGTAGGGCTGCTCCGTGTGGAAGCGCCTGAAGAGCCTCATCCCGACGTCCCTCGAGCCGGTGAAAGCAATCCCGTCGACGTCTTGGTTGGAGACGAATTCGTCCTCGAAGTTCTCGCCCGGGCCTGTCACGTAGTTGACCGCCCCCGCAGGGACCCCCGAGTCTATGTAGAGCTGGTAGAGCATCAGCCCGGTGAGGGGCGCCGCGCTCGTCGGCTTCAGTATCACCGAGTTCCCAGTCATCAGGGCACCCATGGCCATCCCGTTCGCGAGCATGAACGGGAAGTTGAAAGGTGATATGATGGGCCACACGCCGTGAGGCTTCAGGACGTCGGTGTTGCGCTCTCCGGGGCCCCCCGGCCCCATCCTGATGGAGTATCCCTTCTCCTTCCGCATGGTCCCGGCGTAGAACTTGACCGCATCCATGGCTTCCCAGCACTCGGCAAGCGCTTCCAGCCTGTTCTTCCCCACCTCGTAGGTTATCGCAGCCGCGATGTCGAACTTCCTTTCGTCCACAAGCTTCGCGTACCTGT
>JAFMAW010000039.1:555-7885 GCA_029784795.1 Nitrososphaerota archaeon
GCGTACCCTGTCCTGCCACGTCTTCGCGCTCCAGACCTCGAACCCCTTCTTCGCCGCCGCGATGGAAGCTCTCGCGTGCTCCCTCGTCCCGACCTGGAACTTGCCGACGACTATTGAAGTGTCCATGGGGCTCCGGACCTCGAACTCTCCGGCCTCAGACCAGACCTCTTTCCCGCCTATGTGCATCGGGTGGCTCTGGCCCAGCCTCCCCTCGAGCCGCTTCAATGCGGCCTCATACTTCGGGTTTAGGCTCTCGTCGGCGAAGAGAGTGACATAGGTGACCTTGCGGGCGGGCTTCCTCCCAGAAGATGAGGACTTTTTGGGCATGGACGCCGCTGCAGGGCGGTGCGCTAAAATCTTGTCGCCTAACCACGGCTCACCAGGCGTTGGTGAGAGAACTCCGCGCCGGTGACGGCTGAATACTCCCTGACGAAGCGGGGCTTCACCTCTTCGAAGGGGAGCGGCCTCCCCAGGATCTTCTGCATCGAGGTCATGGTTGAGGGGTCGAGGCCGCAGGGCCTGATTAGCTCGAAGTAGCTCAGGTCGGTGTTGACGTTCAGCGCGAACCCGTGGTAGGAGACCCAGTCCGTGACCGCCACCCCGATGGATGCGAGCTTCTTCCCCCCCACCCAGACGCCGGGGTGCCCCTCCAGCCTCTCCCCGTCGACGCCGTACGCCGCTGCAGTCCTGATGACCGCCTCTTCGATGCCCCGGACGTGGCGGCGGACGTCGTGGTCCTTCAGGAGGAAGATTGGGTATCCGACCAGCTGACCTGGGCCGTGGTAGGTTGCGTCGCCGCCGCGCTCCACCTGGAAGATGGGTATCTTCTGGGGCCTGAAGTTGTCAGGGGTGGTCTTCCGGCCCAGGGTGACCACGTGTGGGTGCTCGACCAGGACCAGCGAGTCGGGGATCTCCCCCCTGGCTCTCTTGGCGGCTAGCTCTCTCTGAAGCTCCAGGGCTTCGCCGTACTCCATGGTGCCGAAGTCGAAGAGGAAGCAGCTCATGCCTTGAGCTGGTGGATCGGGTGGCCGGCGGCGGACTCCGACGCCTCCATGATCGCTTCCGGCAGAGTGGGGTGGGGGTGGGCCGTAAGGGCGATGTCCTCCACGGTGGCTCCCATCTCTATGGCAAGAGCCGCCTCGCTTATCAGGTTCGAAGCCTCGGGTCCGACGATCTGGACGCCGAGGACAAGGCCGTCCTCCTCGTTCGAGACGACCTTGACGAACCCCTCGGGCTCCCCTGCCGAGAGGGCCCTCCCCAGGGCGGCGAACTGAAACCTGCTCCGCTTCACTTTGTATCCTGCCTCGATGGCCTTGGCCTCTGTCAGGCCCGCGCTGGCGACCTCGGGGTCACAGAAGACCGCGTCTGGGATGACCTTCCAGTCCGCTGCAGATGGAAGGCCCGAGATGCACTCCGCTGCCACGATCCCCTCCTTGGAGGCCTTGTGCGCCAGGAGAGGGGGGCCTCTCACGTCCCCGATGGCATAGACGCCAGGGACGTTCGTCTGCATCTTCTCGTTGGTGAGTATGTACCCCCTCGGGTCGGTCTGCACGCCGATGGCTGCGAGGTTGAGCTTCTCTATCCTGGGCTTCCGCCCGACGCTCACCAAGATCTTGTCCGCCACGACGGTCAGCGTCCCTTCGGGGGTCTCTATCTCGACTTCGGCCTCGGACCCCTTCTTCACGACTCGCGCGACCTTCGACTTCAGGTGGACCTTCCCGCCCCTTGCCTCAAGCTTCCTATGGACGGTCCTTACGATCTCGGGGTCGCTCCCCGGCAGGAGCTGGTCCATTATCTCGACGACCGTGACCTGGCTCCCGAGCTTCTGGAACAACGAGGCGAACTCCAGCCCTATGGCGCCTCCCCCCACTATCACCAGTCGGCCGGGAGCGCCCTTGAGTTCGAGCCCCTCCTTCGAGCTGATCACCAAGTCGCCGTCGAACTCTAGGCCAGGCAGGCTCGACGTCCTGGTCCCGGTGGCGATCACCAGGCTCCTGAACGAGACGTCCTCCTTTCCCTGGGCGGTGGTCACCACCAGGCGGTCCTTCGACACCACTTCGGCCACGCCGAAGATGACCGAGGCCCGGTAGCCACGCAGCAGCCCCTCCACCCCGCTGACGAGCTTCGAGACGACCTCGGACTTCCACTTCTGCAGCTGGGCGAAGTCCACGGAGACGCTGGAGGCCCTCAGGCCGAACTTCTCAGCCTCCTTGATCTTGTCGACAAGCTTGGAGACCGTTATGAGGGACTTCGATGGTATGCACCCGTAGTTCAGGCACTCCCCTCCGAGCCTGTCTGCTTCTATGACCACAGTTTTCAGGCCGAGCTGGGCGGACCTGATGCCGCAGACATAGCCCCCGGGTCCTCCTCCGATTATGGCGACGTCTGCCTCTATCATGGACAAACGGGGTCGCCGCTGTCTACGGGCTTAAACGTTGCTGGGAGGCGCCCTGCTAGAGGACTTCGGCCAGCAGCTTCTTCGTGTCCTGTATCGTCTCGATCAGTCTCGAGGTGAACCTTGCCGCATAGGCGCCGTCTATCACCCTGTGGTCGAACGACAGTGAAAGGTAGGTGGTGTCTCTGACTTCTATCTTACCGTCGCGGACGACCGGTCGCTTGGCTATCTTGTGGAGCCCCAGGATAGCGACCTCAGGGAGGTTGATGATGGGTGTGGCGAAGAGTCCGCCTATCGCCCCGACGTTGGTGATGGTGAAAGTGGAGCCCCGGACGTCATCGAGCCCAAGCTGCCCGGTCCTGGCCTTCTCAGAGAGCTTGGCAATCTCCCCTGCGAGCTCGAATATGTCCTTCCTGTCCACGTCCTTCACGACAGGTACGACGAGCCCCTGCTCGGTGTCTGTCGCGATCCCGATGTTGTAGTACTTCTTCAGGACGATGTTCCCGGCCTGTTCGTCCAGCGAAGAGTTGACGTATGGGAACTCCTTGAGGGCGGGCACCAGCGCCTTGATTATGAACGGGAGGTAGGTCAGGCGCACCCCCCTCTTATCGGCGCTCCCCCTGAGCGCCTCTCTCAGCAGCACGAGTTCAGTCATGTCCGCCTCGTCGACGTGGGTGACCTGGGCTGTCGTCCTCTGGGACTTCACCATTCTGTCGGATATGGTCCTCCTCAGGCCCCTCAATGGGATGAGCTCTTCTCCGGGGCCCCCCCTGGTCGGCTGAAGCGACTGGAGGGCTGCGGCGGTCGCGGCCGGCCTCGACGCTGACGTCCTGATGTCCTCATCGGTCACCCTCCCCTGTGGCCCCGACCCGTGGACCCTCGCGATGTCCACGCCAAGCTCCCTCGCCAGCCTTCTCGTGGCCGGAGTAGCGAGGACGGATTGGGCAGGGGCTGGGGGTGCCTGCTGTGACTGGGCAGCCGCCTGCGCTGGCGCGGCCTTGGGGGGAGCCGCTACTGGGGGGACCGCCGGAGCGCTGGCGTTCCCATCGTCTATCACCAGAATCGTCTGGCCAACCTTTGCCACGTCTCCTTCCTTGACCAGTAGCTTTGACACCCTCCCGCTCCTGGGGGATGGAATCTGGACGTTCACCTTGTCCGTCATCACTTCGACGATGGGCTGGTCTTCCTTGATCTGGTCCCCTTCCTTCACCATCCACTTGATGACCTCTCCCTCGGTGATGCCTTCGCCGAGGTCCGGCAGTCTGAACTCCAAGACAGATACGGGCGACCCGGTGGAGGGTTAAAAACTGTGCAGCCAGCTCGTGGGAAGCCTATTCAGTAGCCGACCACATCGAGGGCCGCCTTCATGACGCGTTCCTTGCTCGGGATATAGTTGTCCTCGAGCTTGGCCAGGGGTACGGGTATGTCGTAGCCGGTCACCCTCCTGACGGGCGCCTTCAGGTAGTCCAGGGCCCTCTCAGCCACGGTGGCCGCTACCTCCGCCCCTATCCCGACATTGCGGGGCGCTTCGTGGACGACGACGAGCCTTCCGGTCTTCTGCACCGATCCCACCACGGTTTCGAAGTCGATGGGGGAGACGGTTCGCAGGTCGACCACTTCGGCCGAGACAGACCTCTCGCTCTGAAGCGCCTCCGCCGCCTGTGCGGTGGGGACCATCATCGCGCCGTAGGAGACGAGCGTGACGTCGTTGCCCTGCCTTACCACACTTGCCTTGCCTATGGGGATGCGGTACTCCTCCTCAGGGACGTCGGCCTTGGGGGAGTCGTAGATCTTCTTGGGCTCCATGAACACCACCGGGTCCGGGTCGGTCAGGGCGGATGCGAGGAGGCCTTTGGCGTCATATGGGGTGGAGGGGACTACGACCTTCAGCCCCGGCGTGTGGGCGAAGTAGGCTTCGGGGGATTCAGAGTGGAGCTCTGGGGGTCGTATGCCTGCCCCATAGGGGAATCGGATGACACCCCTGAGTGCGAACCTCCCTCTGGTCCTGTTCCTCATCCTGGCTATGTGACTGAAGATCTGGTCGAAGGCAGGGAAAGTGAAGCCGTCAAACTGGAACTCGGCCACGGGGACCATGCCGCCGATAGAGAGGCCCACGAATATGCCAGCTATGCTGAGCTCGGCCAGGGGGGTGTCGAAGACCCTGCTGGGGCCGAACTCGTCAAAAAGCCCGCGCGTCACCTGGAAGACGCCGCCGTTCTTTGCCACGTCCTCCCCGAATATCACCAGCCTGCTGTCGCGCCGCAGGCCCTCCCTGAGGGCCATGTTGACCGCGTTCCTGATGTTTATCCCCGGCTTCCCGCCGATGGCCGACGGCTCGGGCGCCGAAGCCGCTGGGCCAGACTGTCCCCCAAGGAACTCGGCCTTCTCCATGGCGAGGACTGGGGTGAGTGAGGAGTAGGTGTAGTCGAATATCGCCTCCGGGTCCACGGGGGGGGTCGCCCTGTAGGCAGCTATCGCCTCGTTCATCTTGTCCTGGGCGGCGGCAGCGACAGCCTCCTTCGTCTTGTCGTCCAGCAGGCCGCGCGACCTCAGGTACTTCTCGAATCTGACGATGGGGCTCCTCCGCTCCCATTCAGCGACCTCATCCGGAGCCTTCAGCTTGTTGGAGACAAGCTCGGCGGTCGTGTGCGGGCCGAGCCTGTAGGTAGAGTACTCGATCAGGGTGGGTCCCCCGCCCCTCCTTGCCTTGTCGACCGCGTACTTGGTAGCCTCATAGGACGCGATGACGTCGTTGCCGTCGACGAGGATCCCTTCGAAGCCGTAGGCGACTGCCTTCTGGGCGATGGTCTTCGACGCCGTCTGGGCGCCCCTCCTGACGGAGAGGGCCCACTGGTTGTTCTCCACCCCGAATATGACTGGCAGGTCGTAGACCCCGGCTATGTTCATCGCTTCGTGGAAGTCCGCCTTGGAGGTGCCGCCGTCCCCGGTGACCACGAATACAACTGACTTCTCCCCCTGCAGGCGCTTCGCCATCGCGAGCCCCGCGGCGTGAGGGAGCTGGGTGGCAACTGGAACGGCCAGCGGGAGCATGTTCAGGTCCCCGGGCGTCTGCATCCCCCTCTCGTCCCCGCCCCAGTACTGCAGCAGCTTGACTGGGGGCATCCCGAAGGCCAGCATACCCGCGGAGTCTCTGTACATGGGGACGTACCAATCTCCCCGCTCCAGGGCGTTGACCGGCCCAATCTGCGCCGCCTCCTGCCCCTTGCCGGGCGCATAGGTCCCGATCTCCCTGAGGGTCGAGAGGTTGGTCGCCTTGTCGTCGAAGAGGCGGCCGAAAACAAGCTGCTCGTAGATCCGTTTCAGAGTATCCGGTGAGAGGTTTGGGTCCTTCCCGCGGATGCCTCCGTCGGGGGATAGCCTCTGAAAGAGAAACTCTTCGGGAGTGGCGAACTTGAAATCAGACTCGCTGAAGATTCGTGGTACCGCGTCGGTGCCAGACCTCTTCATGGAATCTTCTTCGGTCAAGGATTTTTTCTGATTCCGGCGCCCATATAAGATTGGTGGGCTCTACTGTTCCTTTGGATGGCCGTCCTGATGAAGAATTCCCCCGCGCGGTAGCTGCTTCTCACCAGCGGGCCCGAGGCGACGTACAAGAACCCGAGTTCTTCACCCATGGCTCTGTATCGTCCGAAGTGTATGGGGTCGACGTAATCGGCCACTTTAAGGTGGCGCGCGGAAGGGCGGAGGTACTGTCCCACCGTGAGGAAGTCCACGTCCGCCTGCCTCAGGTGCGTCATCGCCTGGTATACCTCCTCCTCTGACTCCCCGAGGCCCACCATTATGGACGACTTGGTGTAGACGCCAGGGTCCAGCTTCTTCACGTTCCGCAGGACCGAGAGCGACTGCCAGTAGTTCGCCCGCGGGTCCCTCACCCTGTGGGTGAGAGAAATAGTGGTCTCGATGTTGTGGGCTATGACGTCGGGTCGCGCTTCGACGACAGCCCTCAGGCCGTCGAGGTCCCCCTGGAAGTCTGGGATCAGGACTTCGACGAGCATCCCCGGGTTCTCCTCCTTCACGAGCTTGACCGTGCGGGCGATGTGGGAAGCCCCGCCGTCAGGCAGGTCGTCTCTGTCTACAGAGGTCAGCACTACGTAGGTCAGGCCCATCTGGGAAAGGGCGAATGCGACGTTCTCTGGCTCGAGCTCGTCCAGGACCCCCTGGGGCTTCCCCGGGGTGACCATGCAGAACCGGCATGCCCGCGAGCAGACGTCCCCCATCAGCATCAGGGTGGCCGTCCCGCCCCCCCAGCATTCGTGGACGTTCGGACAGTGGGCTTCCTCGCAGACCGTGTGCAGGTTCAAGCGGCCGAAGAGGGCCTTCAGGTCGTCGTAGTTCTCCCCGATGGGAGGTTTTACAGTGAGCCAACTTGGCTTGGGATCGGCTAGCAATTTCAGCTGCTGACGAGCAACTTCAGCCTGTCAAAATCCTTTACGGAAAAGGTGCCCTCGCAGGCGTAGCAGCCTTCCACCTTGAAGTCGGGCTCAAGGTCGCCGTGCAGGAGGCACATCATCTTGTTGAACCTGATGTAGTCGAGGACCTCGGTCATCGACCGGAGCGCCTCCCTGGTGTCGGGATGGTCCAAGGAGAGCTCCTTGGCTATCTTGTCCGCGGCCTTCGTCACGGTCGGGTCGCCCTCGAGGTTGACCATGATCCCCCTCGTCTTTCTCGCGTAGTTACTCACTGAGGCCTGGGTGACCCCAAGGCGCTTCGCGACCTCCTGCTGGGTGAGACGGTACTCCTCCTGCAGCCTTCTCGCCACCATGGCCCTCAGGGCGGGGAGGGCTGACTTCGCGACTATCTCATAGGGGCTGATGAGGCGGGTCATCGTCTTTTCAATAACGTATGTTATAGTCCGTTATTTAAGGCGATACTCAGGCCGCAACTCACTTTCGCAGCCGACGCTTTTCTGACGAT